>VBAB01000902.1 GCA_005888525.1 Alphaproteobacteria bacterium | reverse complement strand
TCAGGTCGGCCGTTGAGCGACTCGCGCGACAGCACAGGTCCGAACTGGCCGAGCACGAGGTTCGGCTTGGTGTGGCAAATGCTGCAGCTCTGCTCGTAGAGCCGCCAGCCAAGCCGCTCCTTGTCGGGCAACTGATCCGGATCGGCGCTTTGCGCGAATACGGCTGGCGAGGCAATGCAGCAAAGCAGGAGAACGCCGGCGACGCGCATCATCCTTGGCACTCCCCGAGGTTCATGTTTTGGTCAAGCCTAGGCCTTTGACGGGCGAAACGGAAGGGCCGGCCGAATATTGTGCTTCAGTGCCATTTCATTCCGCTGCCACGCCGACGTCATGGCGGGCGCGGCAGTGACTAGCAGCCCTTGCACTTCGACGACGTCCGGACTTTCCCTAAAGGGGCCAAATAACGAACACGGCCCGACTTCGCATAAGTGCCAACAGCAACGGCCGTCCTAGGAATTCTGTGTCACGTCCGGGTTACCTCTAAAAGCAGACGTCAGGCGAACTCGCTGCCACGTCCGAAAAGTGCCATGTGTGGACGGCTCCGAGTTGGCAAGAGCTTTCTTCACGTAAGCAGCATTGGTCGGTGCAGCCATGTGTTCGGCCTTTAGATGCGGTTCACATGACCGCTGGCCATAATGTCCTCCGCGGATCAGGTCCCGACCAAAAGCTCGCATTCGACAATGCGATGGCACAAGTGGGTTGTCCTGATCGCCAGATCGACCGGCTCTGCATTACGTGCTGTTCGCCCTCCCAACCTTCACATCACGCCGGATGTCCGGCGCGATCTCGTTTACGCCGCAAGTGCGACGGGTTCCTTGTATCGCTCGCCCTTGGCCATCATGGCCCAGACCATTCGCGCGATCTTGTTGGCGAGCGCGATAGCAGCAACTTTGGTCGGCCGCCGTGCCAGCAAAGCCGCGAGCCATGGCCGATGTTTGGTGCCGTAGATCTTGGCATAGCGAATGACGGCCAGCGCGCCGGCCACGAACAGGCCACGCAGATAGCGGTCACCTTGCTTGCTGATACTGCCGAGCCTGTCCTTGCCGCCGCTCGAGTGCTGCTTCGGCACCAGGCCAATCCAGGCTGAGAAGTTGCGCCCTGATCGGAAGACCTTCGGGTCAGCAACGGTGGCGACCACAGCAGTTGCCAGCACCGGACCGACACCGGGAGCTTCATCGAGCCTCATGCTCATCTCATTGGATCGGTGCCAGGCCGTGATCAGCCGGTCGAACTCCAATATCTGCTCCTTCATCCTACGCAGTTGAGCCCCGAATGCCGAAAGACACGCACGAGCTATCTCCGGAACTCGCTTGTCGTTTGGATCGGCGACGACAATGAGCAGTTCCTCGACACCGCGGCGCCCGACCGGTGCAACGATCCCGAACTCGGCAAGATGGGCCCGGATCGCATTGATTACCGAAGTCTGCTGACGGATGAACAGATGGCGCGTGCGGTGGAGCACCAAGCCGCTCTGCTGCTCGGGAGTCTTGGTTGGCACGAACCGCATGTTGGCCCTGGTCACTGCCTCGCAGATCGCCTCTGCGTCAGTCGCGTCATTCTTTTGCCGTTTGACATAGGGCTTCACATAGGCCGGCGGCATCAACCGCACGGTGTGACCAAGTGCTTGGAGCTCGCGCGACCAATGGTGTGACGAGGCACAGGCTTCGATGCCGACCAGGCATCGCGACAGCTTCTGGAAGAACGCCAGGACATAGCGGCGCTTCAACTGCCGGCGAATAACCACTTGGCCGGCCGCATCGACGCCATGGACCTGAAAGACCGACTTGGCGATGTCGAGACCGATTGTCGTGACTGTCTGCATGGATAGCTCCTCTGAATCGTGGGAGCCTTAACAGCGCCCACATCCGTGGCACTCACGTGCCGGGTGGAGGAGCCGTCCACAGCATCAAAAGCGACCGTCAAGATCGTCAAGATTTGTCGCCAATCGCGCCGGTTGGGCTGAACGCTGGCTGCTTTTCAATTCGCGATATGGAGCCTACCTCGTTGATCCACTGCTGTGCTGAACGAGCCCACACTTGCAAAACTGGAGTGAATTGATCGCGTTGACGA
>VBAB01000898.1 GCA_005888525.1 Alphaproteobacteria bacterium | reverse complement strand
CTTGGGGAGCTGAGCCTTGATCCGCTCGTGGAAGGCCAGGTTCTCCACCGCGTCGAGGGTGGTGGTGACGCCGCGCACGTGCTCGCGCCAGCCGAAGCCGTAGGCCTGCTTCATCTCCTCGCGCACGCCGAAGCGCGCCGCCGGCATCAACGCATTTGCGCGGATGACGGGATTGGCGAGCGCACGCTGAGCCAGCGCCGGCGCATACGCCTCGAGCGCCGCCTGCAGCTTGGGCTTGACGCGCGGATCGGGCGGTCCGCCCGCGAAGTTGACGAGCTCGCACCTCGGTGATGTAGCGCCAGCGGTCGAGCCGCACCTCGTTGAGCTTGTCGCTGCCTGGGAGCAGGATGATCGGCTTGTTGACGGCGGATGCCAGCACGAACTGCTCGGCGATCGTGAGGTCCTTCGCCTCCTTGCCGAACACGACGCGGCTGGTGATCTCCACCCCGTGCAGCGGCGCGCCGCCGGTGCGCTGCGCCAGCCAGATGTGGTTGGCGGCCCATTGCTTGAGCGGCGTGGTGTCCCCGCCGCGCGTGAGCTCGCGATAGATGACTGGCGCCAGCCACCATTCCTTCAGCTTGCGCCCGAGCTTGGTGGCGCCGCTTTCGTCGGGGCTCGGCGGGGTATTGTAGATCACGCGCGCGAACTGCATGGGCAGCGTCGAGCCGCCGATGCCGAGGCTCGGACGCTTGAGCGCAATCGAGCGCGTCAGCGTCGTGTAGGGGATCTTGAGCACGCCGACGAGATCGATGCCGTAGGGATTGAGCGCCCCGCCGATGTGCCGGTCCTCGTGGTAGACGAGGCACTGCCAGTAGTGCTCGGGCACCTCGCGCACGGGGATGGACTTGTGGTCGGGGTTGGCGACGTAGCCGCCCAGCGCGATGGCCGCGTCCGTGTAGTTGACGTCGCGCTGGCTGTCGAGGCGCGGATCGAAGGTGCCGACGAAGCCGCCGCCCGCGTCGTAGACGGCGGTCGCCAGCCAGCGCTCGGCGTCGTAGCGCAGCTTGTCGGCGAGGAAGTATTGCCCCACCAGCCCGCGCAGCGGCGCCACCGCGTAGACCAGCGCCAGCGCGAAAACCAGATAGCCGACGGCAAAGGTCAGCGCATGCCGCAGCGGGCCGAAGCTCGGCCTGGTGGTGAGCGCGAAGACGAGCGCGCGCAGGATGCGAAAGGGCAGCGCGAGCACCAGCTCCAGCGCGCGGATCAGCAGTCGGGCAAGCCCCAGCATCGAACGTGGCCGCAGACATCAGGCGGGATCGACCGGGCCGCCCCCCACGGGAGTGCTGGTAGCGCGCCTTTGTGGCGCTTTTCGCTCGGAAGCGCGTCGGAAGTCGGCTCTACACAGGGGCGGGCTGGCTCAGTTCAGCTCGGTGAGCCGGGCCGGGTCGGGCTTGCGGCCGGTGACGCGCTCCAGCGCGATGGCTGACAGGACTTTCGAGGCGAGCGTCTTCTTGCTGGGATCGCGATCGGGCTCGGCGGCTTGGGCCGGTGAAGCAAAGCCGGTGGAGAGCGGCTGGCTGTTGGCGCAGCCGGCAAGGAGCACACCCGCAAGGATGAGGATCGCTCCCCGCAACAGCATGGATTCAGCCCCTTTTCGGTCGCACGTCGCGCAACGGCCGCAGCCACTCGGCCATGCTTAAACCTTAGCAACCCAAGGACACATAGCAAGCGCAAAATGGGCAAGCGAGAGGCCAAGCGCGGCCTCCGCGCGGCCGTTTGCGATGTGGGTTTTCGGTTAGCGGCTGGTGGATGAGGTCTTGCGCGCGCGTTAAGCCGCGCCTCGGATCGGGAAGATCGCCCCGGATCGATCATGCAGAGAACGGACAATTAGCTCTGACGCACCCGCAGGGACGCTACATTTGCCTCGAAATTTACGAGATTTAATCCACGACTTTAGATGGCTTTTCGCGTGACGCAGCAGCCGTGGTAGCCCCGCACTCACGCGGAGGCGAGCATCGGTCGCCGCCCGCGCCAGGCATAGATCAGGAGAAGCAGGGAAGCCAAAGGGAAGTGTCATGGCTCGATTGGAGATGAGCGTACTCGAAGCAAGTGACAGCGCCGCGGCGGGCGGAACCCCGGACGCGCTGTTCGAGCTGGGTCTCATGTACTGCGCCGGGCGCGAGGTGGAGCTGGATCTGGTGAGCGCGCACAAATGGTTCAATGTGGCGGCCATGCGCGGCAACGACGACGCCAAGCGCTACCGCATGGAGATCGCCCACGAGATGTCCAAGGCCCAGATCGCCGAGGCGCAGCGGCAGGCGCGGGAGTGGCTGGCGCGGCCCGCTGGTGAGGGGGTCAGACCCCTCGCAGATGCGGTGTCCGAGACTCACTAACGTCGAGGCGAGGGGTTTGACCCCCTTGGCCGCTTCAGCAGCGGGTGAAGAACGAGAAGACGCAGTCCCACGTCTTCTTGGTGGCCTCCTTCACGGTCTCGCCCGCCTGCTTCACGGACTGACCGGCCTTCTGCACCTGCTCGGCCGTCTTCTCGTTGGCCTGCTTGGCAAGGTCCACCATCGTCTGGGGCGGAGCGTTGGGCGCAGGGCTCGGCGCGGCGGCCGGCGCGGGCTTGGGCGCAGGCTGGACGGGCGGGGGCAAAGCGGCCTCCGGCTGCTGCCCGATCTCGAGCGCGGCCCAGGGCACGTGCTTCACCGCGCCGTCGCATTCGAACACGGTGGCACGCTTCACGCTGCACGTCGCGTGCTTGCCGTCTTTCGCCATGGCCGTAACGCAGAGCATCTGCAGGGACTGGCCGCCGCGCGGCTGNNNNGTTGCGCCCAGAATGCGGCAATTCCTAGAGCGAGATCGTTCCCGATGGAAGCACTGGGGCTTCCATTAGGGAACGTGAATCTCGCTCTAAACCGTAGAAGTAGAGCAGGATTCACGCTTCAGCCCCGACGTTGCAAACGGGGCGATGTGGTTCCATCTGAAGCGATCCTGCTCTGGATGGGCGGCCCGGCAAACCCTCTCACGGCGTGCCGTTGCGGCCGTGCGCCCTGTAGGCAGCTCGCTCCGTGAGCCGATCGTAATAGGCCGAGACGGCCTTGCATTCGGGCTTCTGGAAGCTGATCGAGAACCAGCGATTGACGACGAGGCCTGCGGGAATGTCGGCGATCGTGAAGCTCTTGCCCATGACGTAGGGGCCCGAGGCTGCCAAGTGCTGCTCGAGCACACCCATCTGCTTGGCCCACTCCTTGGCGCCGCTGTCGACTAGGCCGGCGGCCGCCGGGTTCTTGACCACCAGCGCCTGGAAGACGGGGCGCATGCCGCCGGCGAACTCGGTCGAGGACCAGTCCATCCAGGATTCGATCGTCGCGCGTGTCTGGAGGTCCTTGGGATAGAGGTCGGCGCGGCCTCCCTTGTCCGCCAGATAGCGCACGATGGTGTTGCTCTCCCGCAGCCTGAAGTTGCCGTCGTCGATCACGGGCACGACGCCCACGGGATTGATCTTGCGGAACGCCGGATCGTCCGTCGACTTGAAGCCGCGCCCCCAGTCCTCGCGCTCGTACTCGAGCCCGATCTCGGCGAGCATCCACAGCACCTTGCGCACGTTGATGGAGTTGGCGCGGCCGTAGACCTTGAGCATGGCGTTTCTCCCCGGCGACGTTTGTTGTTGGGCATCTTAGACGCTGACGGCCGATCCACCACAGAAAAGATGCCGGCAGCTGCGTGCCCGCGAGCGTCGAGGGAAAGGTCGTCAGGTGCCGCGCAGGGCCTCGGCCACGCCGTAGGGCGTCGCGCATACGACGACACCGGCGGCCTCCAGC
>VBAB01000405.1 GCA_005888525.1 Alphaproteobacteria bacterium | reverse complement strand
TGGAGGTGAGCTTCACCACCTCGATGGTGTTGGAGACGAGATCCGGCAGCACGTTGCGCACCGCCTGGGGCAGAACTACGTAGACGATCGTCTGGAAAGCGCCAAGCCCGGTCGAGCGGGCGGCCTCCCATTGTCCGCGGCCGACGCTCTCGATGCCGGCGCGGTAGATCTCGCCGTAATAACTCGACGTGTTGCAGAAGAAGGCGAGGCAGACGGCCACGGTGGGCGAGAGATTGATGCCGGCGAACGGCAGTCCCGAGTAGAGCAATTCGCACCAGCGGCGGGGCGGCGCGGAACAGATCGACCAGCACGATGGCGGCCCATACCACCGCGCGGCGCCGCGACAGCGGCAGCAGCGCCACCGCAAGACCGCCGGCAAGGCCGAGGGGAATGACCAGGGCGCACAAGTAAGCCGTGGTGCCGAGCCCGCGCAGCAGCAGCGGCCACACCTTCAGCATGATCTCGAAATTGAGGAACTGCTGGAGGATCTGCTCCATCAGGCCCTCCGCCAGGCAAAGCGCGTCTCGATCCACCGGCCGAGGACGACGACGGGAACGAACAGCGCGATGTAGGCGATGGCGCCCATCATCAGCGGCGTGGCATTGCCGGTGAAGGACTGGGCAGTGGTGGCCTGGTTGAGGATCTCACCGACGCCGATCACGGTACCGAGCGCGGTGTTCTTGGTGATGGCGATGGTGCGGTTGGTGAGCGGCGGCACCCCCAGCCGGATGGCCTGGGGCAGGACGACGTGAGCCAGCGTGGTCGAGAACGTGAGGCCCGTCGAGCGCGCCGCCTCCCACTGCCCCTTGGGAGTGGAGGTGATGCCGGCCCAAAAGATCTCCTCGGCAAAGGCCGCGAGCACGAAAGACAACACCAGCCACAGCACGACGAAGCTCGGTAAACTGATGCCGATGCTGGGGAAGCCGAAATAAATGAGCAGGATGGCAACGAGCGGCGGCAGTGCACGGAAAACATCGACGAACACGACAATGAGCGCGTTGAGGAAAGCGAGGCGATAGGCGCGCATGGTCGCGAGCGCGAGGCCGAGCACCAAGCCGGTGACGACCACAGCGGCGGCGATCTCCACCGTCACCAGCACGCCCTTGAGGATGTCGGGCCAATACTGCGCGATCATCGCCGGCTTGAAGAACGTCTCGACGAAGCGCTCCCAGGCGGTCATGACGCGCCTCCCCCTGCATCGAAGGCAATGCCTTCGATGCAATGAGGGGGGAGGACGGAACGCCATGGGCTTAGCTCGCCCATGACGACGCTCGATGCAGCCGCCGACAGGCGAGCTAAGTCCGATGGCGTTCCTAGGTGGGGGTGTCTGTCGCGCGCGTCGCCGGTCACCCCCACCCGGAGTGTCCAGAGGCTTAGCCCGGCAGTCGAGTGCGCCGCACCGTCGGTGGTGGCCGGGCTAAACCTCGGACGCTCCGCCCTCCCCCCTCTTCGCGTCGAAGGCGAAGCCTTCGACGCAGGGGGAGGCGAAGATGCGTCGTGGCGATTTGCCAACGAAAGCCCTGCCTTGTCCGTCATCGCATCAGCTCGGCGACGAAGGCGCGCGTGCGGCTTTCGCGCGGTGCGGCGAAGACCTCCGACGGCGGACCTTCCTCGACGATCCGGCCCATGTCCATGAAGACGATGCGATCGGCGGCGTCGCGCGCAAAGCGCAGCTCGTGGCTGACGACCAGCATGGTCATGCCATGGGCCTTCAGGTCGCGCATGACGGCCAGCACCGAGCCGACGAGTTCCGGATCGAGCGCCGAGGTGGGTTCATCGAACAGCACGATCTTGGGGCCCAGCGCCAACGCGCGGGCGATAGCCACCCGCTGCTGCTGGCCGCCGGAAAGCTCGGCGGGATAGCTTGCCGGCTTGTCGGCGAGGCCGACCTCGGCAAGTGCGCGGCGGCCGATCTCCTCGGCTTCGGCGCGCGGCTTCTTCAGCACCTTTCGCAGGGCCAGCGTGACGTTGCCGAGCGCCGTCATGTGCGGATAGAGGTTGAAGGACTGGAACACCATGCCCATGGAGCGGCGCAAGGCGTTGAGATCCGCTGCTGGCGACGTCACCTCGGTGCCGTCGAAAAACACGCTGCCGCCGCTCGGCTCCTCCAGCCGGTTGATGCATCGCAGAAGCGTGCTCTTGCCCGAGCCCGAAGGGCCGATGATGAAGACGAGCTCACGCTCGTTGACGGAGAGGTCGATGCCCTTGAGAACCTCGGTTGCGCCAAAGCTCTTCCTGAGACCGGAGATGGTGAGTATTGCCATGCGCCCCGAGGGCCACTCAGCTCATTGGCCGCCGCTCAGTCGCATTTGGCCTCGCGCGGCGTTGCGTCGTAGCCGGGCATGCCCGGCACGCCCGTTCCCGGAAAGATCGTAGCGGCAGCAGAACCGGCCGCCGGCTTGATGCCGAACCACCGTTCGTGCATCGCCGCGATGGTGCCGTCCTTCTTCATGCATTCGATCGCATTCTCGACTTGGCCGAGCAGCTCCTTGGAGTCCTTGCGGAAGGCCGCCGCCCACACCAGGCCGGTCGAATGCAGATAGGACAGCTGCAGCTGCGGCTGTTGCTTGACCGCATATTGGATATTCGTGTTTCCGGCCACGTTGGCGTAGGCGCGCCCTGCCATCACGGCCTGCACAGCATCGGTCTGGGTGCCGAAGCTCTCGACGGTCCAGCCGATCTCGCCTTCAAGGCCGCGCGCCCAACTATCGTAGACCGCGCCCTTGTTGACCGCGATCACCTTGCCTTTCAGCTGCTTGAGGTCGGTGATGGGCGGCTCGCCCTTCTTGGTCAGGAACTGGTAGTCGGTGTTGAGATAGCCCTCGGTGAACAGATAGTTTTCCGCCCGCTCCTTGGTGACGGTGACGGGGGCCGCGACGAAGTCGATGGTGCCCGCCTGCAGGGACGGCAGAATGCCCGAGAACTGCGTGGCCGTGATGTCGACGGGGCGCTTCAGGCGCTTGCCGATCTCGTTGGCGAGATCGACGTTGAAGCCCTGGATGCCGCCCTCGAGCTTGGGCATGGCATGCGGGGCGAACGTGCCGTCGACCGCGGTCTTGAGCGGCTGCTGGGCGAATGCCGACAGGGGCGCGAGCGTTAGGACAGAGGCGATCGCCACGCCAGCCGATACGTTTCGCAAGCGCATGAATATCCTCCTCGCCTGACCCTTGCAGCGCACGCAATATCCTAGAGGCCTCTCGCAGCAGCTGACAACGCTATTCCGCAGGCAGGCGATGCCCTGTGCTTGTGCAGCCAGTGCGGCGGGATGCTATCGGTTGAGCCAGCGCCTGGCGAAGCCGAGCAGGCCCTGGGGCAGGAAGATGACCATCAGGATGAAGACGACGCCCAGCGGAATGAGATAGGGGAACTCCGCAAGGTGGGGGATGTTCAGGTAGGACGCGAGATAGGGGAACAGGCGGGAGAGAAACTCGCGCATGGTCAGGAAGAAGGCAGCACCCAGGATCGGCCCCACCAGCGTGCCGATGCCGCCCAACACGTTGAAAATCACCACTTCGCCCGAGATCAGGAAGAGCACGAAATCGGGCGCGGCAAATCGATTCTGGAAGGCGTAGAG
This sequence comes from Alphaproteobacteria bacterium, assembly GCA_005888525.1. GTDB lineage: Bacteria > Pseudomonadota > Alphaproteobacteria > Rhizobiales > Hyphomicrobiaceae > AWTP1-13. The sequence goes on along the minus strand of VBAB01000405.1, from coordinate 5,277 downwards.
CACGCCGGCGAGCCCGGCGAACAGCCCCGACAGCATCACCGCCACGATCTTGTAGCGCGCGACCGGATAGCCGATGGCGCGCGTGCGCGCCTCGTTCTCGCGGATCGACTGCAGCACCATGCCGAACGGCGACTGGGTGATGCGGCGCAGGATGAGATAGGACGCCGTCACGACGGCCAGCACGAACCAGTGCAGGCTCTCGGAGGTGAACGGTATCGTGTAGACGCCGGGAATGCCCAGTTGCGGACGGCTGAAGTTGAGGCCGTTCTCCCCTCCGGTGATCTCAGTCAGCGTGAAGATGGCGACGTAGAAGATTTGCGAGAAGATCAAGGTGCTGATGGCGAAGTAGATGTCGCGCAGCCGGGTGGCAAAATAGGCCACGAACAGGGCCGCCCCGGCGGAGAGGGCAAGGCCGTAGAGGATCGCCAGCCAGAGGTTCGGCGGTTTGACCATGAGCAGCGCCGCCGCCGCGCCGTACAAGCCCAGACCGAAGAAGGCCGAGTGCCCGAACGACACCATGCCGGTGTAGCCGATCAGGATGTCGGAGGACATGGCGAGAAGTCCCCAGATCAGGATCTCCGTCAGGAACCGGCGCCAGAACTCGGGCAGCACCAGGGGGGCGACGATCAGCAGGGCGATGATGATGCCGAAGCCGGTCCAGTAGATGGTGGCGTGGCGCTTGCTCGAAGGGCTCATTTGGGTGTCGGGACGAAGAGGCCGGTGGGCCGGAACAGCAAGGTGACGATCAGAACGATGAAGGGGACGACGACCGCCAGCGCGGGACTGAGCGGCTGCCCGCCCACATAGATGTAGCCAACGAGGATGACCGCGTAGGCCTCCAGCAGGCTGACCAGGATGGAGGCGGCGATCGAGCCGCCAAGATTGCCCATGCCGCCGACCACCACCACGATGAAGGCCTTGAGCACCCAGTCGAGGCCCATGGCGTGATTGATGCCGATCAGCGGTCCGAACAGCACGCCGCTGGCCGCCGCCATGCCGGCGCCGATGGCGAACACGCCGGTGTGCACCCACGGCACGGGGATGCCCATGGCCTGGGCCATGAAGCGGTCCTGCGTGGTGGCGCGAATCCAGACGCCGTAGCGGCCGTACTTGAGGAACAAATAGAGCCCGCCGATGATGGCGGCCGACAGCACAGCGATCAGCACACGGTACCAGGGATACACGAGGTAGAAGAGCTCGAATTGCCCCGTGATGGGCTCCTGGATCTTGCGCGGCACCGGACCGAAGTGCCACAGCGCATAATTCTGCAGCACCAACGATATGCCGAAGGTGGCGAGGATCGTGGTCAGCGGATCGCGGCCGAGCAGCGGCCGCAAGGTCGTCACCTGCAGCGCCGCGCCCATCAGCGCCACGGTCAGCGTCGAGACCACCAGCGCGACCCAGAAGCTGCCGGATGTCACAAGCACGACGGCGCCGATGTAGGCGCCCAGCATGAAGAGCTCGCCGTGGGCGAAGTTCACCACGTCCATGATGCCGAAGATCAGCGTCAGTCCCGAGGCGACCAGCGCCAGGATCATGCCGGTGACAATGCCGTTGACCGTCTGGATGGCGATGATGTCCCAGGGGATGTCGGCAAACATTCCCATGCCTCAGACTCCCAGGTACTGGTGGATGATGGGATCGTTCACCTCGAGCTCCGAGGCCACCGCGTGGTGCCGGACCACGCCTTTCTCCATGAAGTAGACCCGCTGGCTCGATGCGAGCGTGAGCGGCACGTTCTGCTCCACCAGCAGGATGGCCACACCTTCCTTGTGCAGTGCCTCGATGATCTCGCTGATCTGCGAGACCATGCGCGGCATCAGCCCTTCCGTCGGCTCGTCCAGCAGGATGATCTTCGGCTCGAGCATCATGGCCCTGCCGATGGCCAGCATCTGCTGCTCGCCGCCCGACAGGGTGCCGCCTGGCTGGCTGCGCCGCTCGGCCAGCCGCGGGAAGTACTCGAACAGCTTGTCCAGCAACTCCTGCTTGCGCGCCTCCGTGACGCCCTGGCGGTCGAGGCCGGTGCGCAGGTTCTCCATGACGGTGAGGAGCTTGAAGATGCGCCGGTCCTCGGGAACATAGGCGACGCCCAGCCGTGCGATCTTGTGGGCCGGCATGCCGGTGATCGCCTTTCCTTCGAACAGCACCTTGCCCTGGCTCGGGCTGACGAGGCCCATGATGGTCTTGAGCGTCGTGCTCTTGCCGACGCCGTTGCGCCCGAGCAGCCCCACCACCTCGCCCCGTCCCACGGACAGGGACACGCCGTGCAGGATGTGGCTCTTGCCGTAGAAGCTGTGCAGATCCTCGACGGTGAGGAGGGTTTCGGTGGGCGCTGCGCTCGAGGTCATGTCTTGAGATAGACCTCCTGCACTCTGGGATTTTTCTGGATCTCCGCCGGCGTGCCCTCGGCCAGGATTTCGCCGTAGTGCAGCACGGTGATGCGCTGCGCCAGCTCCATCACCACCTGCATGTCGTGCTCGACGATGAGAATCGTCAGGTCCGTGGCGATGCGGCGCACCAGCTGCATCGTGTCATGGGTCTCGGACGCGCTCATGCCGGCGGTCGGCTCATCCAGGCACAGGAGCTTGGGCTCGGTAGCCAGCGCGATGCCGATCTCGAGGTTGCGCTGCTCGCCGTGCGAGAGGTTGGCGGCGAGCTCGTCGGCTTTTTCGCCCAGGCCGACCGATTCGAGCACGGCTTGCGCCTTGTCGATGATGTCGTGGAAGTCGGCATGGTGGGTCAGCATGCTCCAGGCATGACGGCGCGATTGGGCGGCGATGCGCACGTTCTCCAGCGTCGTGGCATTGGGGAGGATGTTGGTGATCTGGTAGGACCGGGCGATGCCCTTCTGCGAGATGCGGTTGGGGGGCAGGCCGGCGATGTTCTGGCCGTTGAACAGGATGCGCCCGGACGTGGGGCCGATGACGCCGGTCAGGCAGTTGAAAAAAGTGCTCTTGCCCGCCCCATTCGGCCCGATGATGGCGCGGATCTCGCCGCGCTGGACCTCGAAATTGACGCTGTTGAGCGCGCTCAGGCCGCCGAACCGGACGGTCAGCGCTTCGGTGCGCAAGACTGGTGCGCTTCCTCGGTCGACGCCGGCAGAGGAAGACGACTGGGGCGGAGGAGCAGCTGACACGTATGTGTACTTGCGAGCCTGGCGATTTTTTGGTTGGCGCCCCCCGGCCCGCAAAGGCCGGGGGCGCCGTTGTGACGGACGGACTGTTTGGATCGCTCAGGCGAACTTGCAGGCCGCTGGATACGTCCCCTGCTCTTTCGAGATGGTCTCGAGGATGCGGTGCTTGCCGTCCTTGATGTCGAAGATGAACTCGCGCAGGAACGCCTGGTGGTCCTCCTTGCGGAGCACCTTGTCGCCCTGCGGGAAGTCGTCGCCTTCCTTCATCTCCAGCCCCTCGAGCGCCTCGATCAGCTTCATGGTGTCCTCGCGGCCCTTGAAGCCCGATTTCTCCATGCCGATCTTGAGGGCGTTCATGGACTCGTAGTTGGACTGCACGTAGCGGTCCGGCAGCGGTCCCGAGGGATCGATCTGCTTCAGGCGGGCGACCGCATCGTCGAAGAACTTCTTGTGGTGCGGGGTGTTGAGCGGGGCATCCATCACCGGCACGTAGCGGTTGACGCCGACGAAGCCTTCGATCTTGACGCCGAGCGCCGGGAAGTGCGTCGACTCGGCCACGGCGCCGTCGCCGGCCATCTTGTATTTCTTGGTCAGCCCGAGGTCGTAGGCCTGGTTGATGAAGGTCACCGCGTTGGCGCCGAAGAGAATGCCGAAGATGCCGTCGAACTCGCCGGTGATCTTGGAGATGAAAGGCGTCATATCGGCGGTGCCCAGCGGAATGCCGGTGGTGCCGACGACATCGCCGCCGCTCTTCTTGATCTCCTCGATGTACGCGTCGCGGGTGGACTGTCCCCAGGCGTAGTCCAGATAGGCGATGTGCCACTTCTTGCCCACCTTGCTGACGAGGTAGGGCGCGAACGCGACCGCCTGCGCCGGCGCGTAGTCGAAGGCGCGGAAGGAGTAGCGGCTGCACTTGCTGGTGGTGATGGTGGTGTCGAGGCACACGCTGATCATGTTGACGGTCTTGGCCTCCTCGTACACCGGCATGCAGGCGAGGCACACGTTCGAGAGATATCCGCCGACGTGAGCGTCGATCTGGTCCTCGACCACGAGCTTCTCGGCCTTGCGGCGACCAACGTCGGGCTTGGACTCGTAGTCCTGGATCAAGAGCTCGATGGGCCGGCCATTGATGCCTCCCGACTTGTTGATACGGTCGACGGCCATCTGCACGCCGACGAGCGCCGTCTTGCCGCCGGCGGCGGCCGTGCCCGACAACGGCTGCAGCGTGCCGATCTTGTAGGGCTTGGCTTGGCCGAAGGCGGCGCGCCACGGCGCCGGCACCAGCATGGTGGCGCCGAGCGCACCGGCGCTGGCTGCGCCGTATCCGATCAATTTGCGGCGCGTAATCTTGCCGCTGTACCAGGCGTCTTGCGCCCACTTCTCATCTTTCCAGTCGTCGGACATCGCGAGTCCTCCCTTTTTGCTTGTGAACGCCACGATCGGATCGGCGAGGCCCAAGACGGTGCATGCCTCTGTCCTGGCGGCGACGATAGCCCAGGAGAACCCGTCCCAACAAGCAGCGCTGGACGCGGCAATTGAGCAATTCAGGGCGCGAACGGGGGTAGACCGAATATTCCTCCACCCGATCAAACGGCTCCAGGATCGGTGGTGGGCCCCGAACGGCACGCAGCAAATCTGGCGCTTCCAGCGCCGATCTGCGATGCTGATGGGACCACGACTCGAGGTGATACCCATGCCCCGGCACAAGACCTACGTTCCCCATGGCGTCATTCCGGCCGTGCTTTTGCCGTTCGATGCCGATCTCGCCATCGACGAGGCGGGCTTCCGCAAGCACCTGCGCGACGTGGCGGCGACGCCCGGCATCACGGCCATCACCGTCAACGCGCATTCGACCGAGGTGGCTTCCTGCAGCTTCGAGGAGCAGCGGCGCGTGCTCGCCATCGCCCAAGAGGAGATCGGCGGCCGCTTGCCGCTCGTCAACGGCATCTGGGCCGACGGCAGCCTGGAGGCCGCGCGCATCGCCCGCATGGCGGCGGAGGGCGGCGCATCGGCCCTGCTGGTGTTCCCGCCGGCGCCGTTCACGCTCGGCCAGTCGCCACAGATGGCGCTGGCCCACTTCAAGCGCATCGCGGAGGCCACCGACCTGCCGCTGATCGCCTTCCAGTATCCGCTCTCGACCGGCC
>VBAB01000897.1 GCA_005888525.1 Alphaproteobacteria bacterium | reverse complement strand
CGAAGTGCAGGAAGGCCGTGTTGAACGGCAGTGCCAGTCCCGTGGCAATGCAGCCGCCCCAGAGGAATGCCGAGGCGAACAGCAAGGGAGACTCGCGCTCGCGGCGGTCGAGAAACCACAGTAGGGAGAGCGGAACGATGGCGAGCACGGTCGAACGAGCAAGCGCGCGGTCGAATACGCTCAACACGTCAGGGCCAAGGCCGGTGAGCACGGCAAGATTGACGATGGTTGCGATCGCCAGGACCACGGCCAATGCCGCGCATGTCGCCTTGGAAGCGACGGGACGACGCAGGGGTGAGCCCATCAGGAGTCGATCGTGGGGCGGATGCGTTACCATTTTGAGATCGTATCAGGCCTGACCGCCGAGTCAGCCATCCAGCGACTTCGTGATAAAGCCCCCGGCAGCCGCTGCCGGCAACCTGTTCCCCAGGGAACCGCCGATCGCGCCTTCACTGCTTAACCATGGGCTCCTCCTCGGACACGTACTCAGGAGGTCAACATGTTTCGGCTCATGCTTCTGGGTCCTGCTGCGGTCGTTGTCGGGTTGACGGCCGGTTGGATGGTCCCCGCAGACACACCTGGCGCTTCCTCATCAAGGGCGCCGATCAACATCGTCCCGGCGCACGTGGTTCGCACCCAACCACTCTCCGCTCCGACCGCGACCCCGACGGCCACGTCGGACGCACCTGAGGCCACCTCGGAGCCGTTAGCATCGGGGCGCATTGCTAGAAAGCGCAAGCAGCTCAAGAGCAGACTGGCGGCCACTGCTGTCGCCAAGCCAAGCCCCCGGCCCACACGCTGCGATGACGATGACGATGACGAGTGCTGAAGCGATCCTGCTATACGTGAGCAACGCAAAACCTGCCTCGCAATGGGGCGGCCGATGATGATGGCCTAACAATTCGGAAGCATCCGCGTGAGCTGCTGGAAGCCGGCGGGAGTTCATCGCGCCCGTTTTTGCGCCGGGTAAAATCGCCGCCAAGCAGCAATGCTGAGGGATCGATGGACAGTATCGAAGCACTGGTATGGTCGCGCACACAGTCGTCTTGTTGCTCGCGGAGCTTATCTCGAGTTCGCCCCCGATTCGTCGTAAGCGCTCACGCATGCGCGCCAGTCCCAATCCCCCGCCAGCGGCAGTCGTGGTCGCCTGTTGAATTAAGGTTTCTACCTTGGCAATTATCGGCATTCCTCCGCCGCCATCTTCGATCCTAACCACAACGCCGTCTCTATCCGAGCGTGCTCCGCGTTCAATGCTGACACGGGCCGTGACGCTGCGCGAATGCTGTTTGACATTCGCCAGCGCTTCCTCGACGACACGAAAGATCGTCAACTCGACGTCAGCTGGCAGCCGATCCAGCCCTGACAATTCGAGCGTAACGGCAATCCCGGTACACTCGGAATACTTGCCCAAACGAGCGCGAAGCGCCGTATCCAAACCTGCCTCTTCGAGCATGGGAGGATGCAGCAGGTATGACAGCTCCCGGAGGTCTCGTATCGATCGCTGCACCACCTCATCAAATCCTGGAGGGGTGGGATGTTGGTCCGTCATCCACGTGGCAGCGGCGAGTTTTTGACCTATGCCATCGAGCAAGCGCTTAGCTACGTCTCGCCGCTCTGCGTCCTGGGCGCCGAGAACAGACCGCGCAAGTCTGGCTGCCGTCTGCTCGGCGCGTCGCAATTCGTCGACGGACGCACCAAGCAGGAGGATTGACACCGACAGAACCATGAGAAAAAGCTGCAGTGCAAGGACGCTCTCTTCAACATCCGCGCCGCCGAACACGGTCGGACCACGCAGCATGCTCGAGATGGAAGCTATGGTCACGACAAGAATGGCCACGCTCGCACCTTTCGTCCGAAAACGCACAGCGGCCCAAATGACGAAGGGCAACGGTAAGTACAGCAAGGCGGGAAAATAGCTGGACCCGGCGATCGAGCTCGCATGGAACGCAATGGCGGAAGCGACCAACAAGCCTGTGATGAGACACAGGGCCTCGATGCGCTGCGGGTGCGACCTGAAATCCGACCAATCGTGGTCTTTCACCATCCAAGTGAGTAGCACCGCGCTCAGTGTAAGGTTCCCGAGCGCATTGGCGGCGTACCACTGCCTCCAGAAAAACCAATAGCTCCCCAAATCGCCTCCGCCGGTGATGCGCACAAACGCACCACCAAGGGCCGAAAGTCCGGGACTGCAGATTATTGCAACCAGCACATAGGCGATGGCCGAGCGCAATCCGTAGAACCAAGGCGGCGCACCCAACAGATAGCGAAGGCCGGATGCGCTAGTCACTGCGACTATGCAGTTTGTCACAAAGGCAACGACGAGCTGTGACCAACCCATGCCTACACCCAGCTCCGCGATCACATGGGCTGGAAATACAGCCATGACGTAGAGTGGCCATCGCTGATAGGGCAAGAGCGCCAGGGCACAAAAGAGCACCGAATTGGGAGGCCAAAACGGTGCAAATATATTGTCCGACAGCGTTCCAATCAGGAATGCTGCCTCGGCCCCCAAATAGTAGGCCACACTGACAGCAAGTGGTCCTTTAGCATTTGATAGGAGGAGCCTCGTCCTCGCAGCGATCGTTTCGATGTCGGTGCCGGTCATCCGCGTACTCGGCCTAGAGCGACGTCTCCAGCCTCATTTAACAAACCATCGTGAGGACACTCATTCCCGCGGCTGCCGTGCCTTGAGGTGACGGCGCATCTGCGCAGGAGCACCACCGGCCCACGCCTTGCGAGCGACTTCGCAGACAGGTATCGCAGCATGAAGCCTGGTCCCATGAGGTTTGACCCGGATGATCCTGAGTTCGCCGGCAAACTCGTCCAGGCGGGCCCTGATTCCACGCATACCCACCCCAGAGTGCATCCGGCGGCGTCGATGCTCCAATCCATCCTTTAGACTGCGGCCGTTGTCGGTGATGACCATGTGTAGCCGGTCGCCAATCCATCGAAACTGGATGGAGACCTTCGATGCTGATGCATGGCGATAGACGTTGGCCAAGGCTTCCTGAACGATACGAAACAGGGACCGCCGCATAGGAGTTGGAAGTTTATCGATCTGGTGATTTGCCCTGAGCCTGATGTCGAGGCCCGAACGACTGGCAAAGCCCTCTATGTATCGCCCAAGCGAGAG
>VBAB01000896.1 GCA_005888525.1 Alphaproteobacteria bacterium | reverse complement strand
GCGCAGATCGACGCCTCCGATCTCCGCGCCGAGCGCGCCGGCGATGGGACGGACCTCGATTGCACGCCTTGCCATTTCGATCCTCCCTATGGATCTTGCCCGGGTACCAGCTGCCTTTGCAACGATGGTATGGCACTTTCCGCGGTCGCGCAGTAGCGGTCTCCCGCGCCGTGGTGGGGCTCACCCCTGGGGTTGTTGGGAGACGGTGCGGCCAAACACTGGCGCCATTGGAAATGCCCCGCTCGCGTCGTATGAAAGACCGCACGGTTGTTCTTGCCGCGTCTCATCGGCGAGGCGGCCACCGACAAAGCCGAACGATGGGAAATCAGCTATGCAGAGGGTCATTGCGCGGTATTGGCGCTCGGCGCTCTTGGCCGCGACCATCGCGCTTTGGGCAGGGCTTGCCCCTGCGTTGGCCGAAAAGCGCGTCGCCCTGGTGATCGGCAACTCCGACTACCGCGACGTGCCGGCGCTGGCGAACCCTCGCAACGACGCGGAAGACGTGGCGGCCGCCCTGAAGCGCCTCGGCTTCGAGACCACGGTGGGCCTCGATGCCGATCGCGCGGCGATGGAGAAGGCCATCGAGGCGTTCGCCACCGCGGTCGAGGGGGCCGATGTCGCCCTCTTCTATTATGCCGGGCACGGCATGCAGCATCAGGGCGTGAACTATCTCATGCCCACCGACGCCAACCTGCAAAACGCTGCGGGTCTGCGTCGCCTCACCAAACTCAACGACGTCGTTGCCGACGTGAAGCGGGCGCGAACGCTGCGCATCATGATCCTCGATGCGTGCCGCGACAATCCTCTGGTGGATGTGCTGGAGAATTCGCCGTCGGCCGTCGCGTCGCGCGGGGTGCGCAGCGTGGGCCTGGCCAAGCTGTCTCGGACCGCCGGCAGCGGCGATCCCGGCGCCGCCGCGCCGAGCCGGGGCGGCGATATCATCGTCTACGCCGCCGAGTCCGGCCACACGGCTGCCGACGGCGTGGGGCGCAACAGCCCGTTCTCCGCCGCCTTCGTGCGCAACGTAGAAACGGAGGGCCAGGAGGTGGTGGCGCTGGTGCGGCGGGTGGCCCTGAGCGTGCAGCAGGAGACCAACGGCGGCCAGCGGCCGGAGCTGTCGCTCGCCGTCCCCTTCGAGTTCTATTTCAAGCCCGGCCCGCCACAGCCGCCGCCGACCGTGCTGCAGCTTCTCCCCAACGCCAAGCCGCACGAGGTCGGGGCCATCGAATCGCAGGCCGATGCGATCGTCAACGCCGCCAGCGAGCAGGACCGCGCGCAGATCCGCCGGGAGCTGATGGCGCTGATGTCGGAGATGGCGTCGCGGTCGGGCCTCAAGCCGGACCAGCTGGCAACCGAACTGCCGAACGCGTTCTCGCGCCTTGCGAAGACGCGCAAGGAGATCGAGGAGTTTCGCGGGCTGATGGAGAACGAGCCGGGGATTGCGCCCTTCGTCGAAATCGCCGCTGCGGCCGTCGCGTCGGGGCGTCGGCCTGATTTGCAGGCCGCCGACCAGGCGCTGGCCCAGGCGCAGTCGCGCTACGACGAAGCCATCCGCGCGCGCACGCAGGCACTCGAGCGCACGCGCAGCAATCGCGCGCATCTGTACGAGCAGCGCGGCAACATCGCCGAGACGGAGTATCGCTCGAAGGAAGCGGCGGAGTTCTATCTTGCCGCGGCCAAAGATACGCCCGCGGCCGACCTCGAGAGCACAGCTCGGCGGTTTGCGCTCGCCGGCGCCACGCTCTTCGTCCACGGCAACAATTTCTTCGCCAACGATACGCTGCGCGAGGCGATCCGCGTCATGGAGAGCGAAGCCCTGCGGCGCTACGAGCAGATCGTGCCGGGGAGCGATGAGCAGAGGCGCCTCGTCGCAGCCTCGACGGCGATCGTGCTCGCGAACATTGCCGACGCGCAGACGAGCCTGGGCGGCCGGCTGCCGGGCTACGACGGCGCCAAGATGATGGTCGACGCCCGCGCGACCTACCGCAAGGCGCTCGATCGGATCAAGGTCGAGGAGTTTC
>VBAB01000915.1 GCA_005888525.1 Alphaproteobacteria bacterium | reverse complement strand
GGCGGGCAGCTGCGAGACGGCTTCATGCTCGGCATCAAGCACGCCGGCGGCAAGCTCGGCGGGCTCACCACGACAGTGACCGTGCAGGACGACGAGCTGAAACCCGACGTGGCGGTCGGCAAGGCCAAGCAGCTCATCGAGCGCGACAAGGTCGACTTCGTCGTCGGCCCGATCTTCTCCAACATCCTGATGGCGATCCACAAGCCGATCACGGAAGCCAGCGTGTTCCTGATCAGCCCCAATGCCGGCCCCTCGCCGCTCGCCGGCAAGGGCTGCAGCCCCTTCTTCTTCTCCACCTCCTACCAGAACGACCAGCCGCCGGAGGTGCTCGGCAAGTACGCGCAGGACAAGGGGTACAAGAAAGCCTTCCTGCTGGCGCCCAACTATCAGGCCGGCAAGGACATGATCGGCGGCTTCAAGAAGCACTTCAAAGGCGAGATCGCCGACGAGGTCTATACGCCGCTGGGTCAGCTCGACTTCTCGGCGGAGCTGGCCAAGATTGCTGCCGCCAAGCCCGACGCCTTCTTCGTCTTCATGCCGGGTGGCATGGGCGTGAACCTCGTCAAGCAATACCGCCAGGCCGGGCTCGACAGCATCCCGTTCCTGTCGGTCTTCACGGTCGACGAGTCCACGCTGCCGGCCCAGCAGGACGCAGCGGTCGGCTTTTTCTCCGGCATGACCTGGGCGCCCAACAGCGATACGCCGCAGAACAAGAAGTTCGTCGCCGACTTCGAGAAGGAGTACGGCTACGTGCCTGGCAGCTACGCCATGCAGGCCTACGACGCCGCCGCGCTCATCGACAGCGCGGTGAAGGCCGTGGGCGGCAAGCTCGACAACAAGGACGCGCTGCGGGCGGCCATCAAGAAGGCCGACTTCAAGTCGGTGCGCGGGCCCTTCAAGTTCAACAGCAACGGCTTCCCGGTGCAGGACTTCTACCTGGTAAAGGTCGCCAAGCGCGCCGACGGCAAATTCGAGACCCAGATCGTGCAGAAGATCTTCGAGGCCCAGGGCGACAGCTACGCCAAGGACTGTGAGCTGAAGTAGCACCTGTCATCCCGGAATTCGCGCCAGCGAATATCCGGGACCCAGGGCGGCGTTGCGATACGTGGCTTCTGGGTCCCGGATATTTCGCTTCGAGAAATTCCGGGATGACAACGGTATTCCCATGTCTACAGCGCTGTTCGTCGTCCAGTGCTTCAACGGGCTGCAGCTCGGCGTGCTGCTGTTCCTGGTGGCAGCCGGGCTCACGCTAGTGTTCGGGGTGATGGATTTCATCAACCTGGCGCACGGCGTGCAGTACATGCTGGGTGCCTACCTGTCGGTGGCGTTCTATCGGCTGACGGGCAACTTCTTTGCCGCCGTGGCGCTGGCGCTGCCGGCCTCGCTGCTGTTCGGGCTGGTGCTGGAGGTGCTGGTATTCCGCCACCTCTACGCGCGCGACCATCTGGAGCAGGTGCTGGCGACGTTCGGCGTGATCCTGTTCCTGAACCAGGGCGTCAAGCTCGTGTGGGGCGCCGCACCGCTCAACATGGCCGTGCCCGAGCTGCTGTCGGGCTCCGTGCAGCTGATGGACGGCCTGCGCTATCCCGTCTACCGCTTCGCCATCATCGCCGCGGGGCTCGCCGTGGCGGCCGGGCTCTACGTGTTCGTCAACCACACGCGCGTCGGCATGCTGGTGCGCGCCGGCGCCTCCAACGCGCCCATGATCTCGGCGCTCGGCATCGACATCAAACGCCTGTTCATGATCGTGTTCGGCTTCGGCGCCATGCTCGCGGGCTTTGCCGGCGCGATCATCGCGCCGATCCTGTCGGTGGAGCCCGGCATGGGCGACCAGATCCTGATCCTCGCCTTCGTCGTGATCGTGATCGGCGGCATCGGCTCGATCCGCGGCGCCTTCGTCGCCGCGCTGCTGGTCGGCGTCATCGACACGCTCGGGCGCTCTTTCATGACCGATGCGCTGCGGCTGTTCGTGCC
>VBAB01000914.1 GCA_005888525.1 Alphaproteobacteria bacterium | reverse complement strand
TGAACCGGTAGCTGGCGTAGCCGACGCTGCCGCTGAGCGCCGCATCGAAGAACTCCCAGCGGAAGTTGCGTCCTCCGTCGCCGAAGTGCGCCAGCATTTTCTTGATAGCCTCGTGGCCGGTCGAAGGCCCGAAGAAGTAGTCGTCGTAGGTGCCATCCGGCGTGAACAGATCGGCCAGCGCTTCCCCGTTCCCCGACGCGGCGGCGATCGCGAATTGCTTCACCAGCTCGTTGAACTCCATGGGTCTCCTCCTTGCACCGCCGCGTCATGCCAGTGCTCGTCACCGGGATCCATCGTGCCATTCGCACCTGAGCCTGGCGATAGGTGGATACCGGGGACAGGCCCCGGTATGACAGCCGCATTTGATTTGCTCCAGCCTCGACACTACGCTGCGCTCCAATTTGCACCAAGAGGACACACGATGCTGAAGCTGAAGCCCAACTGCGAATGCTGCGACAAGGACCTGCCGCCCGAGGCAGCGGACGCCATGATCTGCACCTACGAGTGCACCTTCTGCGCCGACTGCGTCGCCAACCGGCTGCCGGGCAGCCGCTGCCCCAACTGCGGGGGCGAGTTCGTGCGGCGCCCCGTGCGCCCGGCGCCCATGCTGGCGAAACACCCGGCGTCCACGGAGCGCGTGCGCGCGCCGCACCCCGGCGGCGGCAAGGCGGCCTGATCTTGTGGGTCACCCTCACCCCGAACCTCTCCCCAACGGAAGCGACAGGGAGAGGGAGACGCTATTGCGCCGCGATCACGAGGATCTCGACCAGGTCCTTGTCCTCCAGCGCCACGCCGATGCAGGCGCGCTGGGGCGGGTTGGCGCGATCCACCCATTCGTCCCAGGCGCGGTTCATCTCTCCCTTGCGGCCCATGTCGGTGATGTAGACGGTCGCGCGCAGGATGCGCGACTTGTGCGAGCCCGCCTCGGCCAGGTTGCGGTCGATGGCGGCGAGTGTCTCGCGCGTCTGCTCGTAGAGCGGGGCTGATTTGTTCGGCGCGGTGGCCACGGAGTACACGAGCCCGTTGTGGGCCACCGCCTTGCTGCGGGTGGGCACGCTGCCGGGAAAGCGCTTGATCGTTTCGCTCATGGTAGTCCTCACTTTCGCTCGCTCCGGCAGACACTGCCGAATGCTCAGATCCGCCCCGCCGCCACCGCATGACAAGCCGCGGCCCGCCCGGTTCCGTCGCCCTCGATCAGCGCCGGTGCGTCCACCTTGCAGGGCTCGAACGCCCATGGGCAGCGCGGGTGGAAGGCGCATCCGGGCGGTGGCGTGATCGGATTGGGGATCTCGCCCTCGATAGGCCGGCGCGGCCGCCCGCTCATGGCGAGGTCGGGCAGCGCGTCCAGCAGCAGGCGCGTATAGGGGTGGCGCGGTGAGGAGAACAGCTCCGCCGCCGGCGCCATCTCGACGATGCGCCCCAGATACATGACACCGATACGCGTTGCCATGTGCCGCACCACCGCCAGGTTGTGGCTGATGAACAGGTAGGAGAGCCCGAGCCGGTCCTGCAGGTCGCGCATCAGGTTCAGGATCTGCGCCTGCACCGACACGTCGAGCGCGCTGGTCGGCTCGTCGCAGACGATGAACTCCGGGTTCGAGGAAAGCGCCCGGGCGATGCAGATGCGCTGGCGCTGTCCGCCCGAGAACTCATGCGGGTACTTGACGCCATCTGCCGGGTCGAGGCCGACGAGCGTGAGCAACTCGCCCACGCGTTGGCGGATTTCGGCGTTGTCCTTGGCCAGCCCGAAGGCCTTGATGGGATCGGCTATGATGCGTTCCACGCGCCAGCGCGGATTGAGGCTGGCGAATGGGTCCTGGAAGATCATCTGCAGGCGCCGGCGCAGCTTCTGGCGCTCGGCGGCGCGCGCCGCCGCCCACATGTCGATGCCGTCGATGCTGACCGTGCCGGCCGTGGGCCGCAGCAAGCCGACCGTCATGCGCGCCACCGTGGACTTGCCGGAGCCCGATTCACCCACCAGCGCCACGGTCTCGTGCCTGCCGACGGCAAAGGAGACGTCGGTGACCGCTTTCAGATAGGCCTTGCGCTCGCCCTCGATGAGGCGGCTGAGCCAGGGTTTGGACACGTCGAACACACGGGTGAGGTTCCTGGCCTCGACGAGTGGCGCTCCGATCATGCCGGCGCCCTTGCCACGTTCGCGGCCGTGCTCGGGGCCACGTTCTCGACCCCGTTCTGGGCCACGAGCCAGCACGCGGCCTGAGAAGCCCCTGCCGGCATCGCCTCCGGCCGCTCGACGCGGCAGCGATCGAAGGCGAACGCGCAGCGGGGATGGAACGCGCAACCCTGCGGGATGGCGCCGAGGCGCGGCATGGTGCCGGGGATCTGCACCAGCCGCTCGGCCTGGGGCCCGAGTGTCGGGATCGCCCCCATCAGGCCCTTGGTGTAGGGGTGATGCGGGTGCTGCACCACGTCGCGCACGGGGCCGATCTCGACGATGCGGCCGGCGTACATCACGGCAACGCGGTCGGCG
>VBAB01000404.1 GCA_005888525.1 Alphaproteobacteria bacterium | reverse complement strand
CCACGGGGATCTGGTGCGCCTCCGCAAAGGCGATCAGCTCCTCCCGGCTCTTGAAGCTCCATTCGCGCCAGGGCGCGATGATCCGGATCGAAGGCTCGAGCGCATAATAGCTGAGCTCGAAGCGCACTTGGTCGTTGCCTTTGCCGGTGGCGCCGTGACACACCGCGTCCGCGCCCGTCTTGCGTGCGATGTCGATCTGCGTCTTGGCGATCAGCGGCCGCGCGATGGAGGTGCCGAGCAGGTACACGCCCTCGTAGAGGGCGTTGGCGCGGAACATAGGGAACACGTAGTCGCGTATGAACTCCTCGCGCAGGTCCTCGACGAAGATGTTGGCCTTCTTGATGCCGAGCATCTCCGCCTTGCGCCGGGCCGGCTCCAGCTCCTCGCCTTGGCCCAGATCGGCCGTGAAGGTGATCACCTCGGCCTTGTATGTCTCCTGCAGCCACTTCAGGATGATCGACGTGTCGAGACCGCCCGAATAGGCGAGCACCACCTTCTTCACCTTGGCCCTGGTGCCCTTGGCAGGCATGGGTCGCGCCTCGCTTTGCGGTAGGCAATTGCGGGCGCACTATAGGCAAGATCGATGCGCCGGCAAGCGCGCCGGGTCCCGCCAGCTCGCGCGGGCAGGAGATGGGCAGGAGAGCCGGCTATCATGAGCGCCCCAGGGCCCAAGCTCGAGTTCTGGTACGAGTTCGCCTCCACCTATTCCTATCTCTCCGCCATGCGCATCGACGCTCTGGCGGCGGCTGCCGGTGTGGCCGTCGCCTGGAAGCCGTTCCTGCTGGGACCCATCTTCAAGGCGCAGGGCTGGGACACGTCGCCTTTCAACCTCTATCCGGCCAAGGGCCGCTACATGGTCCGCGATCTGGAGCGCCTCGCTGCCGATCGAGGTCTCGCCTTTGTCCTGCCCGCCGTTTTTCCACAGAACTCTCTCCGCGCAACCCGGCTGGCACTGATCGGCGGCGACGAGGGCTGGATCGTGCCGTTCACGCGGGCTGTCTTCGCGGCCGAGTTCGTCCACGGCGCCGACATCGCCGACACGCGCTTACTCGACACCCTCCTGCGTAGTCTACACCTTGATTCTGAGAGGCTTTTGTCGCGCATCGCGCAGCCCGACACCAAGGCACGCCTCCAGCAGCGTACGGCGGAAGCACAGCAGCGCGGTGTCTTCGGCGCTCCGTCGTTCATCTGTGGCGGCGAGCTATTCTGGGGCGATGATCGCCTGGAGCAGGCGTTGGCGTGGGCCGCGCGGCCCTGAACAGGCATTCATCACGCATTCATCAGACATCCGACAGGATCGCGCACGGGATCAACAATGGAGACCACTACCGTGCAGAAGACACTGGTCAAGACACTGGGGATTTCGGCTGCCGCTGTAGCCCTGGTACTGTTCGGTTACGCAGCGCAAGCCCAGGCGCCGAAGAAGGAGGAGCCGAAGGCCGCGGCGAAGAAGCCGGCGCCGCCGCCGAAATGCAACTCCCTGAAGACACAAGCCACCTGCGAGGCCCGCGACGATTGCCGGTGGGTCTCCGCCAGCATTGACGAGAAGACGAAGAAGCAAAAGAAAGCGGCGTACTGCCAGTCGAAGCCGAAGGCGCCAGCCAAGAAGGCTGAGCCGAAGAAGTAAGACTTCGTCGATACGAATCTGCGAGACGGGCTGCGATGAATCGCAGCCCAGTTTCGTTTGTGCTCAGGTTGTGACTACGCTAAGATGCTTCCACCGATCGGGTGGGGGATTGATGTCATGGACAAATTGCGAATTCTGGGCGTGACGGTGGCCGCTGCGGCGCTCCTGACGTTTGGCTACGATGCCTTCGCTCAGGACAAGAAGACCACGACAACGCCGCCTGCGGCGAAAACCGCAACGAAACCGCCTTCGCCGTGCAAGGGGCTCGACGAGGCGGCGTGCAAGGCCAAGGCCGAATGCCAATGGATCGTCCCCAAGAAAGGCAAACAGAAGCCCTATTGCAAGCTGAAGCCGACGCCGAAGAAGAAAGATTCGAAAGAGACGCCGGCGCCGAAAGATACGCCGCCGAAGAAGTGACCCGGGGCGGGCTGCTTAGCGCGAATTCACGCGTGGAGCGCGGTCTGCCATAAACTAGGCGTGGTCTGCGTCATGCGCTTCTGAGCGAGTTTGCTGATTATCGAACGGCGCGCGAAGGTGCGAACGCGCTGTTTGGTCGGTGGATGACGCGGCCGTCGCGTCCGCTGCTGTGGTGGCGGTGCGGGTCTTGAGCCCGACGCTAACCCCCGTTCTCGCGTGGTCAGCTCACCGCCGACCTGAGGGTACCGACTAATTGTGTCAGGTACACGCGTACGCTTCGCAGAAGCGAAGGGTGCACGTCCCGCCATTCGCGACGTTTGTACTCGGTACTCCGACCTCGATCTTGCCAGCGCAACCGCAAAGCGGTCAGCGCGCGAAAACCTGCGCCCTCGAGGTTCGGGGCGTTGGCTCCAGTTCGTCGACGGCGACAAAGTTCTTTGGCGAAGTCCCGGAACTTCGGTCGGTCTCCAGAGTTCTGTTCGTCGAAAAGATGTCTGGGCCGGGGAGAAAGATGTCTGGGCCGGGGAGATTGCGTGTTTCCAGTCGTGGAGGGAGTACGTTATGAGCAAGACGGCTGGGCTCGTTCTCATCTTGAGCGGATTGGCCGTTGCCGGGTACGGGCTCTCTGAGCCCCTGGATCGCAGCCAGCAAACCGACATAGCCAAGCCGCCCGCGACAGAAAGAGCTGCGGACCGGGCCGTTGCGGTGTCGGAAGTGCGCCCTGCCTTTCGGCGACCAGCCTATTTCGAGGCGCCTGCGGAAGTGGTGTTCGTTGCGCCGCGATCCCGCGAGTTGCCGTCTCCCTCGCAGCGCCTGGCAATCCCCAGGGACCGTGACACGCTTGCCCGCGAGCTGCAGAAGGAGCTACGGCGCGTCGGTTGCTATGACGGCGAGATCACGGGTGTCTGGTCATCCGACACGCGCCGCGCCATGAAGGCCTTCATCGAGCGGATGAACGCTCGTCTGCCCATAGAGGAGCCCGACCCCGTTCTGTACACGATGGTGCAAGGCCAGCGCGAGGTGGTGTGCGGCAGGCCTTGCTCCGCCGGAGAAAGCCTGAGCGCCGATGGACGCTGCGCGCCGGCCGCCATCCTCGCCAAGATGAACCGGAAGGTCACCCCTCCAGGGAGTGCAGTTGCGGTGGCCGCTTCCAAGGTGGAGCCGCAGGAGAAGCCACCTATGCTCATCCCAGGTTGGTCGACGACCACTACGTTGGCGGCTCCCGCGCTAGCCATCACTAGTTCCCATTCCGAATCCGGGGCTCCACCGATCGAAGGGCGAATGGGACTGGCCGGACCGAATGTCGGACCGGCACCGGCAGCGTTGGCGCCCCGTTCTCGTGCGACCCGAACGACTGAGCGGGCCGCCACTTTGGGCTCTGGTGGAGGTCGACAACGATGGTCGACGGCGGTATTCAGCCCGAGGAACAGCAATAACTGATTTGCAGCGGATCTGCGGTATTGTGGGCTAATTGCTGCTTCGCGAACGGACTGTCCGCGACTTCTGCGGCGCGATAGCTTGATTATGCGGGAGCAACCGTGAGATCGCTCCCGTGGCTCTCAGCGTTACTTACTCCGGGCGTCCTCGCAGTACTCGCCATTCCAGTACCGATACTGCCCACAGCCGCCTCTGCGGATGTAAGGGCGCTCCACGGTCACACCATCATAGCGCCGCGTATAACCATACACTCGAGGCACGGGGCGATAAGCAGGCGCATACTCGTAATAGGGCTCAGCGGGCCCCGACGGTCCGACGTACACGCCGATGCCCACTTGCGCGGAAGCGCTGGTGGACGCGACTGCCAAACTGAACACGCCGAAAGAAGCGAGAAGCGAGGCTGTTCTCATGGTCCTCTCCTGTTGTTCTCAATAGTCGCTCAACGAAGATGCTGAAGCATTGTTCCGATTCTTGGAGCCTGTTCAGCTTTTCACCGCGGAGCGATCGGCAGCTAACGGACCGATCCGCACACTGCTCAGGCGGCAGCCAAGGTCGCCGCGAAAGCGTTCCAAGCATTTTGAAGTCACCGAAAAGGCCCGCAAGGTTGCGTCACTCGAGATGATGTGATCGATCTCGAGTACATGGCGATGGAATTGGCTCGGCAGATTTCGACCGAGGAGGAACGTACCGTCGTAGAAGTGCGGCGCGGTCGGCAGAGGCGACGACAAGCGAGGATCGACTCGGTTGATGTAGAAACGCGCCCGCCAATCTCTCATCCAAGTCGTTCATATCCCGTGCAATGGATGAATGGGTTGACGCGAAGCGCGCTTC
Organism: Alphaproteobacteria bacterium; assembly: GCA_005888525.1. Taxonomy (GTDB): domain Bacteria; phylum Pseudomonadota; class Alphaproteobacteria; order Rhizobiales; family Hyphomicrobiaceae; genus AWTP1-13. The sequence goes on along the minus strand of VBAB01000404.1, from coordinate 3,082 downwards.
ACCAAATCTGTTCGTCTGCCGTCGTAGCACGGATTGACGAAGCCCTCACGTCTTCAGCCGGTCCCGAATGCCTCAGCGCAACGCGTGCTGCCATTGACGCGCGTTGCGTATGAAGACCCGCAGAATCCACCTGACATCTCTCAGGGTTACTCCTGATACCGTTCTGTTGGACACTGCGTACGAATCTTAGATGCAATCCAAGTCGAAGGAGCGGCGCCATAGCTCAGTTACATCACCCCGCAGCTTCCCACGAACTTCCATCGTTCATCACTGGCCCCGGTGAAACAGACGTGCTCATGGTTGTCATGAGCCTATTTCTGGTGGTGGCAGTCGTGACGTTTGGCATCGTGTTCTTACGGCTGCACACTCTGCCCGAGCGAATGGCGCATAAGTCACAGAAGATACAATTCGAGATCGTCGCCATATTAGGTCTTATAGCTCTGTTCACACACATGCACATCTTTTGGGTTGCCGGCCTGCTGCTTGCGATGATCGACTTCCCTGATTTCGGCACCTCACTCGGACGGATCGCGACATCCACCGAAAAAATCGCCGGCATAAAGCCGAGCGAAAGCGCAGCGGAGCCGCAGCCAGAGACCACGGCGGCTGACATCAAGCAAAACAGAGAAACTGCCGGAGTGCTCGCCAAGCACGGAGTGGCGAGGGAAGGAGATGGAGTGGCATTGTTAGCAGATCTCGCGCCCCGCTGGCACGTACGAAGGGCTGACCATGCTTGAACTTCTTCTCTGCTCCATGCTGACAATTCTGCCGGACTATCTTTTCCGCCGATATGCTCAGGGAAAGCGACTGGGCAAGGAAATAACCTTTTACTCGTTGTGGTTCGAGCTGCGATGGGGAATTACGGGCTGCTTGATGCTGACAGTGGGTCTGATCACGGTAATTTTTTACAACCATCCGTCCACGCAGAACGTCACGCTGTTCTTTAGAACCGTGCCGATCGTTCCGGAGATCAATGGTCGCGTTGCCGAGGTCTACATCGGCGCAAGCAGTCCTATCAGCAAGGGGGCACCGCTCTTCAGGCTGGACAGCTCCAAACAGGAGGCCGCTGCGGAGAGTGCGCGACGCAAAATTGCGGAGACTGACGCAGAGACGCTGGTTGCGCGATCCGACGTACTGAAGACTGAAGGACAGATTGAAGAGGCCAAGGCCGCCCACCAGCAGACCTTGGACGAACTCGAGACCAAGCGAGAGCTCCAGCGACGCAATGCGGGCAATGTCGCATTCCGCGACATCGAGAAGCTCGAGGTTACGCTGCAGGGCCGCAAGGGTGCCATTGCCGCCGCGACCGCCGCAAAGCAGCAAGCCGAGGAACGGATTGCCAGCCTTCTGCCGGCGCAGAAGGCGAGTGCCGAAGCGGCGCTGGCGCAGGCCGAAGTGGAATTGCAGAAGACCGTCGTCCGTGCCGGCGTAGACGGGCGCGTCGAGCAGTTTGCGCTGCGGCCCGGCGATATAGTCAACCCGTTGATGCGAGCAGGTGGTGTCTTGATTCCGTCCGATGCCGGTCAACGGGTCCTGCACGCCGGCTTTGCGCAGATCGAAGCGCAGGTGATGAAGATTGGCATGATTGCCGAGGTCACGTGCGCATCCAGGCCCTGGACCATTATCCCGATGGTGGTTACCGAGGTGCAGGACTATGTTGCAGCCGGCCAGTTCCGCGGCGGTGAGCAATTGATTGACGTGCAGCAGGTGACGCGGCCGGGCACCCTTCTCGTGTCTCTCGAGGCGCTCTACAAAGGCGGCCTCGAGGGTGTAACGCCCGGAAGCAGTTGCATCGCAAACGCCTATTCCAACAACCACGACAAAATCATCGCAAAAGAGACTGGCTTCTTGAAACGTGCGGCTCTTCACGTTGTGGACGCCCTTGCGCTCGTGCACGCCTTGCTTCTGCGACTTCAAGCGCTAGTGTTTCCCTTCCAAACCCTCGTGTTCGGTGGGCACTGACCCGACCGTCTTTGACGATGGAACTGCTTCGAACCGTGATCGGGCTCGCAGTTTTCGGTCTGCCCCGAGCTGACGACAATGCCCCGATTGCAAAAAAAAGCTGATGCCGCTTGACTGGAGTTCGTGCCCCGGCCGCGCGGGGCGCCGACCAAAGAGCAGTGCTTCCATCAGGAGCGATCCTGCTCTGGTGTCAGCTGGCTGAAGCCATCGACCGCATTGGCGACCATCTGCAGAATGGGTGTTGCAAGAAGTTCGATCTGGGCGATAACGAGGCCCCGGTTCTCGTCGCAACTCGGCCACGAGATCGGTAGTTACTGGGCGGCCTTGAGTTTCAAGTCTTCGTACGGTGATGAATATGGGTGGTGCTGAATCAGGCCAAGCCCCGCCTCCTCCACGCGAGGGCCCACGCCGTTCAGGAACGCCAACTCCCAGATGGGGACGAACATCACGCGATCATAGGCAATCCGCTGGATCTCGTGCAGCATGGCCTCACGTTTGCCGCGGTCGAGCTCCCCTGCCTGCTTGGCAAAGAGCGCATCAATCTCGGGGTATGTACCGGAGACGTAAGTACCCTGCGAGGTCATGTAGTTATCTATGCGCGTGGCGGCATTTCCGAAGGCCCCGGCACCAGCCTGCATCAGTCCGCGGATTTTTTTCTCCCTCCACTGGCTCAGCCATGCGACCCGCTCGAGCGGCTTGAGGCGGGTGCGAATTCCTACCGCGGCGAAATAGTTGACTACGGCCTCGGCCACGTTCGAATAGGAGGAGTCGCACGTGAGCTCGCCAGCATCGAACCCCTGCGGATAGCCCGCTTCGGTGAGCAAACGCTTGGCCTCGACAGGATCATGACCCAAGGCTGGCGCCTGCCAGTAGAACTCGAAGGTCGAAGGGATGATGCTCGAGGAAACCTTGGAAAAGCCCAGCGTCTCGGCCTGGCTGATGGCTTGTCGGTCTATGGCTAGGTTGGCTGCAAGGCGCACACGCCGGTCGTGCCACGGTGATTTCGGGTCCCATTGCTCGGTGGTGAAGTCGAGCCAGAACGTTGCGGGAATCAGGGTGGGCGCGAGCTTCAGCCCCCGCGTGCGCTTGATCTCCTCGGCGAGTTCACCACGGATGGAGT
>VBAB01000913.1 GCA_005888525.1 Alphaproteobacteria bacterium | reverse complement strand
GCCCTACCTCGACATCCCCTTTCAGCACGCCTCGCCCAAGGTGCTCAAAGCCATGCGCCGGCCGGCGCACCAGGAGAAGACGCTGGAGCGGCTGCACCGCTGGCGCGAGATTTGTCCCGATCTGGCCATCCGCTCGACCTTCATCGTCGGCTTTCCCGGCGAGACGGAGGAGGACTTCGCGCTGCTGCTCGACTGGCTGAAGGAAGCCAAGCTCGCCCGCGTGGGCTGCTTCAAGTACGAGCCCGTCGAGGGGGCCGCCGCCAACGCCCTTGCCGGCGCCGTGCCCGAGGAGGTGAAAGAGGAGCGCTGGCATCGATTCATGACCGCTCAGCAGGCGGTGAGCGGCCAGCTGATGGCTGCGAAAGCCGGCCGCATGATCGATGCAATCGTAGATGAGGTGGACGAGGAGGGGGCTGTCGGGCGCTCCAAGTGGGACGCGCCGGAGATCGACGGCTCGGTGTTTCTGCACGGCGCGCCGGGTCTGAAGCCAGGCGATATCGTCAAAGCCCGCGTCACCCATGCCGACGAGTACGACCTCTGGGCCGACGTCGCCGCACGCGTGTGAGGAGCGCGTCCCGGCCCAGAACCCTTGCGGGTCCGGAGCCGGAACGCTTCCCTCAGTTCAGGCGGCCTTGCGCCGCCGCGCCGGAGACTTCCGGGCGGTACGCTTCGCAGCCGGCTTGCGACGGGCGCTACCGGCGCGCTTCGCGGCCATCTTCCTCTTCGCAGGCTGGCGACGCGGACCAGCCTTCTTCTTTGCAATCCTTGCCATGGTTGGTTCTCTCTTTCTCTTTT
>VBAB01000912.1 GCA_005888525.1 Alphaproteobacteria bacterium | reverse complement strand
GGGCGGCCAACGTCTATTCATACACAGCGCGTGCTGTGGGCGCTCGCTGATGCCGATCTGCCTTATGAGCTGACGCTCGCGAGCGCAACGATGGGTCCACAGGGCCACGTCTCAAAAGGCGGTACGCCATTCGGCGTGGTCAATACGCCAGCTTATCTAGCCATGAACCCAAACGGTACTGTGCCAACCATTGATGACAACGGCCTCGTTCTCTGGGAGTCGAACGCCATTTTGATGTGGCTGGCACTGAGGCACGCACCGGACCTCCTATCTGGCGATGCACAACAACTTGCGCGAGCCGTGCAGTGGATGACGTGGATCAACGGGCGGGTCGAGCCGCTACTTCATACGCTTGTCATGGAACTGGTACGTCTGCCTGAAGACAAGCGCGATCCGGCCAAGGTCGAACAGGCCCGGATCGAAATGCTCGATGCTCTCGGTATGCTTGAAGCCTGTCTCGCGGACCGAGCACACGTCGCTGGAAATCGCTTCACCATTGGTGACATTCCGACCGGAGCCGCGGTCTATCGATGGCTGGTATTTGACCTGGAGCGACCGTCGATGCCGAAAATCGCGGCGTGGCAAGCTCGACTGGCCGAGCACAAGGGCTTTTGCCTGCATGTCGCTCCGCGTGAGTTCCATCTCGCGGGCTGAGCCCTCGAGCACCTTGGTTAAATCGAGTTTCGGGACGGCCAGCTTCACTGCTCAGAAACCGGAGGACCAGCGCATGCCGACGCCCCAACCGCCGCGCTTCGACCGGAGTCCCGCCAACTGGACCGGACCGCAACTGGCGGCTAGCCCCGAGCGCTGGATCCACGACTTGACGGCCGGGGAGATCGCCGACATCGAGGCACTCCTTGCCCGCCACGGCCGGCGCGAGGACGATCTCACCAACCTCACGCGAAGCGAGGTGGAGATGCCGACGCTCGGACCAGTGCTCGCCCGCATCCGGCACGAGTTGCTTGACGGCTGCGGCATCGCCCTGATCCGCGGCCTGCCGGTCGAGCGCTACACGATACGCGAAGCGGCGACGGCCTATTGGGCAATCGGCCTCCATCTCGGCGAAGCGGTGTCGCAGAACGCCAAGGGCCATGCGCTTGGCCACGTCCGGGATTTGGGCTTCGACATCACGAAGCCGAGCGCTCGCGGCTATCAGACGGCGGAGCGGCTTTCTTATCATACCGACAGCAGCGATGTCGTGGGGCTGCTCTCGCTTCGGACGGCCAAGTCGGGTGGCCTCTCGAGCGCCGCCTCTTCGACGGCCATCTATCACGTGTTGCTTGATCGCCATCCAGACCTGCTGGCCGTGCTGCTCGAGCCGACGTGGCGCGACCGACGCGACGAGATCCCCGACGGCGCCGGGCCCTGGTACCAGCTGCCCGTGTTCATGCCGCACAAGGGCCGGCTCTTTGCACATTACGTGCGCAGCGCCATCTATAAGGCGCAGCGCTTCCCTGGTGTGCCCCGCATCACTCCCGCCCAGGTCGCCGCCTTCGATAAGCTCGACGAGCTGGCAGCGAGTCCGGAGCTGCGTCTCGACATGGAGTTCCGCCCGGGCGACATCCAGTTCCTGTGCAACCACTGGACCTTGCACAGCCGGACGCGGTTCGAGGACTGGCCCGAGCCCGAGCGCCGGCGCCATCTGCTGCGCCTCTGGCTCGGCTGCCCCGGCGGCCCCGAGGTGCCCGAATGGTACATTGCCCACCAGGGCCTGACCCGGTCCGGCCGCCCGGCCGGCATCCACGGACCAGGCTGCCGGCTCAACGCCCCA
>VBAB01000911.1 GCA_005888525.1 Alphaproteobacteria bacterium | reverse complement strand
GGACAACCGGCTGATAACGGGCCAGGGCCTCTATGTCGGCGATGTTGCCCCCGAGCGGATGACGCACTCCGTGGTCGTCCGCGCACAGGTGGCGAGCGCCCGCGTCATGTCGATCGACACCGGTGCGGCGCTCGCTTCGCCCGGTGTGCTCGCGGTTTATACCGGCAAGGACTTGGCCGCCGACGGACTGCCCGACTTCCCCTGTGGCGTGGAGTTGAAACGCCCGAACGGCCAGAAGGCGCATCAGGCCCGGCGTCCCGTGCTCGTTCGCGATCGCATCCGTGCCGTCGGCGAGCCGGTGGCGTTCGTCGTCGCCGAGACTTTGGAGGCGGCCGAGGCCGCGGCAGAGCTCGTCGTCGTCGAGACGCAGGACATGCCCACGGTCGCCACCGTGACAGCGGCCCGCGCCTGCGCTGCACCGGCCGTCTGGGACGAGGCGCCCGACAACGTCGCCTTCGTCTGGAAAAAAGGCAATGCAGGCGACGCCATCACGGGGGCAGCCCATGTCTTCCGGCTCTCCTCGCATGTCTCGCGCGTTGCCGCGCTCTCGCTCGAGCCGCGAGGCGCGCTCGGCCGTGTCGATGAGGCCGGCCGTCTCGTGCTGCATGCCTCCAACCAGAGCCCGCACATACTGAAAAGCGCGCTCGCCAATCTGCTGAAGGTGCCGGCCGATCAGGTCCGCGTCGTTGCCAAGGATGTCGGTGGCTCGTTCGGCATGAAGAGTGGCGCCTACCCCGAGGACGTGCTCGTGCTCTATGCCGCGCGCAAGCTCGGCCGCCCGGTGCGCTGGATCTCGGAGCGCCGGGAAAGCTTCCTTGCCGACGACCATGGCCGCAACATCTCCTTCGACGCCGAGTTGGGCCTGGACCGAGACGGTCGCTTCCGGGCCCTGAAGGTCGATTTCATGGTCAATGTCGGTTGCTATCTCTCGCGCCGGTCGCTGTTCCTCCTCAACAACATCGGTGGCATCGCTGGCGTCTACCAAATCCCGCACATCGAGGCCGGCATCACCGGCGTCTTCACCAACACGATGACCAACGCGCCTTATCGCGGCGCCGGCCGACCTGAGGCGACCTACGTCATCGAGCGGCTGATCGATATCGCCGCGCGCGATCTCGGGCTCGATCCCTTCGAGTTGCGCCTGCGCAACCTGGTGCCGCCATCGGCCATGCCCTACGACACCGGGTTCCTCTTCAAGTACGACTGCGGCGAGTTCGAGGGCAACATGATGGGTGTCGCCAAGCTCGCCGATCGGGCGGGCTTCGTGGCGCGCAAGGAAGAGTCCGCGAGACGGGGTATGCTGCGCGGGCTCGGTATGGCGAACCCGATCGAGGTGGCAGCCGGCCCCTTCACCAAGCCGCGGAAGGATCTCACCAAGCTTAGGATCCATGCCGACGGCACGGCGACTCTCTATGCAGGGTCGATGTCCACCGGACAGGGCATCGAGACGACGCTGACCGACCTGGTCGCCCGTGGGCTCGGCCTCACCCGGGATGCCATCCGCTACGAGGCCGGCGATACCGACGACCTGCCCGATGGGCGCGGCAACGGCGGCTCGGGCGCGGTGGCCGTTGGAGGGACCGCAACGCACCGAGCCGTCGAGAAGATAATCGCCACTGGCCGTGCGCTTGCTGCGGAGATGCTGGACGCCGAGCCAGACGACATCGGCTTTGCAGACGGCCGCTTTCCGCTCGAGGGGACCAATCACTCGGTCGGGCTTGCGGATGTGGCGCGCCATGCGGAGGGCAAGGATCCCGTTGGTCTCGCCGAGACCGCTGAGTTCATGCCGCCCGCC
>VBAB01000910.1 GCA_005888525.1 Alphaproteobacteria bacterium | reverse complement strand
ATACATGACGCTGTTGCCGTGAACGTTGCCGGAATCGGCAAAAGCTTCAGCGTGCGTCTTCCAGATGCCGTGAATGACCGGCGGCTGGCCCGGATAACTCGGCGTGCGATGGTAGAGCTCGCGGCTCAGATCGATGATGCGCATTGCCATGATCCTCCGTCTCACCGATGTTCGAAACACTATACGGATTTTTGTAGGCGTGAGGTCGCACATTTCTGATGCCGTGCGGCTCACGGATTTTGCCGACTGCGCAGGCGCGCGACTTCGGTGAATTGTGCGACCTTCTTCAGGTTCGCCTTGATCGCTCGCTCCAACTCTGGCCCTCGCCCATTGACGGCCGCAACATCAATGACGATTGCCCCACCGTATCTTCTCTCGAGCCACTCGAGCTTGGCGACCGTGGTCATTTCCTTGGGCACTGAGAAAAGCCGGCGCAGAAGCCAGGGATACCAACGGAGCACCCCCACGTGAGCCGTCCATTTCGACAAGAACGAACGTGGATTCTCGTCGATGAACTGTGCGAATTGCTCCTTGCTGGATAGTGCAATGATCAAATACGGCATCACCAGCATGACGCGCTTGAATCGAACACCGGCGACGGACTCCCATGGAAGGACAATGCGCGAATGGTCACCGACCAACTGGAGGCCGCCCGTCGTTACCACAAGCATTTGCTGCCGGGTCGAGATGAAAGGTATGAGATAGAAAGACATGAGGATGGCGGCGACGAGCATCGATGAGGGAACGAGTAAGCCTTCCGATGTCCCGAGCAGCGATTGAACCAGGAGCAAAATTGACGCCAAAAGCATGCAGATGGCGAAAAGGAAGAACGTGAGGCGCCAAAGGAGGTTGTACCCGATGCGGAACTCCCGCTGCTCCATCGACATATGAGCTAATCCCGCCATTCGGACCGCGTCGCCTGTCCCGCCCGCATGCTAACACTTTCGCGGCACTCAGTTCGGTGGCGCCGGCGGCACGCGCCCTTCGCGCAGCAGCGCAGGTGGCGACGGCGCTGAGGCCGTTGGTCCACACGCCGATCCCTGATGGCCCTGCGCCAGTCGTAATAGGACGTAGTCCGGTCTCTCGACGGGGAGTTTAGCGTTGACCCTGTCCACGAAGGCCTTCATCGCCAGTCGTGACTGGGCGTTCCATCTTCCGCTTGCTTCTCCATCGTAGCAGCCGAGGCGTTTGAGCTCGCGCTGGATCTCTCGAGTGAGCGATGCGATGTCCCGAGGAACGGGAACCTCTTGAACCCGCGCCGACGGTGTCGGGCTGTTCGCCTCGGTTGGGCGCTGAACAGCAATTGCGCTCACCGTAGGTTCGCTCGGGGGCATCACGCGAGGCCAACCAACCGCGTAGGACATCACGCAGATAGCGCCCCCGGTCGTCGCCAAAATCACGAAATGGCCGATTACGCTGTTCATTGCGGGCCCCGTGGACCCCCACATGATACGCAAACTTTGCGGGCGCCGGGAGGACGCAGGCGCAGAGATCAGCGGAGCCTCACCCGTGAGTATTGCCGAGATTTACGTGCGCGCAGCCATTCGTGGGCAATTCGCGTCATGTCGATGCAGAAGAGCAGAATGGC
>VBAB01000909.1 GCA_005888525.1 Alphaproteobacteria bacterium | reverse complement strand
TGTGGTCGCGATCACCGAAGCGCCGGCCGATCTCCGGCAGGGACCGTGAGGTCAGGTGCTTGGCCAGATACATCCCGATCTGTCGCGGGCGCACCACGGAGCGATGGCGGCGCTGCGAGAGGATGTCCTGCTTGGACACGGCAAAATGCCGCGAGACGATGCGCAGGATGTCCTCGATCTTGATGCGGCGTGGCTCGATGCCTTGCACGAGGTCGCGGATGATCGTCTCGGCAATGTCGAGCGTGACGGGCGCGCGCATCAGCTGCCAGGTGAGATAGAGGCGGTTGATGGCGCCTTCGAGCTCGCGCCCGCTTTCCGTCAGCCGTTCGGCGAGCAGGGCAACGACCTCGCTGGGGATCTCGAAGGAGGGATCGACGGCGCGCTTCTCCTGCGCCCGCTTCTCCAGCACCTTGAGCCGCAGCGCCGCGTCCATTGCGCTGATCTCGGTGACGAGGCCGCGCTGCAGGCGCGAGCGCATGCGGTCGTTGAGACCGTCGAGCTGCACCGGCGGCCGGGCCGAGGCCACCACCACCTGCTTACCTCCGTCGAGCAGCTGGTTGATGATGTGCTCGAACTCCTGCTCGGTCTTCTCGCCGCGCATGAATTCGAGGTCATCGACGAGCAGGATGTCGATCGACCGGAACTTGTCCTTGAAGGCCATGGCATCCTGGCTCTTGATGGCCTCGACGAACTGGTAGCGGAAGCGCTCTGCCGTCAAATAGAGGATGCTGGCCTTGGGTGCGCGCCGCTTCACCTCCCAGGCAATGGCATGCTGGAGATGCGTCTTGCCGAGCCCGACGCTGGCGTGAAGGTAGAGGGGATTGAAGCCGCGCTCCTCGGCAAATACGGTCTCGGCGACCTGGATTGCTGCGGCATGCGCCATGCGGTTGGCCGGACCGACAACGAAACTCTCGAACGTGTAGCGCGGATCGAGCGGCGAGCCCTCGAACCCGTTGACGTGCGTGCGCCCCATGATCACGGCCGGACCAGGCTGCACCTGCACGCGTCGGGCCTCGGTGGTCATAGGCTCCGTGCCTGACCCGACCTTGTTGCGCGCCGATGCAAGGCCAGTGGCGTTCTCGGGCGAACGACCATTGGCGAAACCGTGCTCGCGCAGGGCCACGTCCACGCGCTCGACGCCGGTGAACTCCGCCGCGCAGCATTGCAGCAGATCGTCGGAGTAATGGGATTGGATCCAGTTCTTGAGGAACTTCACCGGCACGGAGGCGCGCACCACCCGGCCGTCGAAGTTCTCGAATTCCATGGACGCAAACCAGCTCGAATAGATGTCCTCGCCAAACCGCACACGCAGCATGGCGCGCACCCTGTCTCCTCTCGCGTTGCATGATGCTTTGCCCGACACTTCGGGTTTGTTGGCGCCCTCGCCGACGCCAGACGGGACGCCCTGCACCTGTTCGGTGTGTTGCATGTTTTTAACCCCCGCACGTGACTTCTCAACTGCCGCATCTGTCAGACCGGCTTCGTTCCGTACGCCCACATTCCGGAACGCGACCGAATGGTCTGCACGCACGCACGTCAACAATCGGCGTCG
>VBAB01000092.1:2085-9914 GCA_005888525.1 Alphaproteobacteria bacterium | reverse complement strand
GGCCGGCCCGGCGCGTGCGTCACGGTGACCGGCCCAGGCGTCGTCCACGGCCTCGCCGGTCTCGCCGACGCGCAGCAGAACTGCTGGCCGATGATCCTGATCGGCGGCGCGTCCGAGACCTATCGCGGCGGCATGGGCGCCTTCCAAGAGGAGCGCCAAGTGCTGATCGCCTCGCCGTTCTGCAAGTTCGCGCACGGCGTCGAGAGCGTAGCGCGCATCCCCTACTACGTGGAGATGGCGACGCGGCATGCGATCTATGGCCGTCCCGGTGCCTGCTACCTCGACATGCCCGACGACATCATCCAGGGCAAGTGCGACCCCGACAAGGTCACCGCGGTGGACCGCGTGCCCGAGCCGCCGCGCATGATGGCGCCGCAGGAGAACGTCGAGGCGGCGTTGAACCTGCTCGAGAAGGCCAAGAACCCGCTCGTGCTCGTCGGCAAGGGCATGGCGTGGGCACGCGCCGAGAACGAGGTGCGCGCCTTCATCGATCGCACGCAAATTCCCTTCGTGCGCTCACCGCAGGGCAAGGGCGTCGTCCCGGACGATCATCCGCTGTCGGTGGCGGCCGCCCGCACGCTGGCGCTGCAGCAGGCCGACGTCGTGTTCCTGATGGGCGCGCGCTTCAACTGGATCTTCCACTTCGGCCAGGCGCCGCGCTTTGCCAAGGACATGAAGGTCATCCAGCTCGACATCGCCCCGGAGGAGATCCATCACAACAAGCACACCGAGGTGGCGCTGGTCGGCGATGGCAAGGCCATTATGGCGCAGATCAACCAGGCGCTCGCCAAGCGCCAGTGGTTCTATCCGAAGGATACGCCGTGGCGCACTGCGCTGTCCAAGAAGGCGGCCGATAACGCGGCGACGATCAAGCCGCAGATCGACGACGACAGGGGGCCGGCCAACTACTATCGCGCCCTCAAGGATATCGCCGCCTGGATGCCGAAGAACACCGTCCTCTCCGCCGAGGGCGCCGGCACCATGGACATCGGCCTCACCATGCTCAACGTCAACGATGCCCGCTCGTGCCTCAACGCCGGCACCTACGGCACCATGGGCCTCGGCCTCGGCAACGCCATCGCGGCCGCCATCGTGCATCCCGACCGGCCGATCATCCACCTCTCGGGCGACTCGGCGATCGGCTTCTCCGGCATGGAGATGGAGACGCTGGCCCGCTACAATTTACCGGTCAAGATCGTCGTCCTGAACAACGGCGGCATCGGTCCCGGCATGCCGGAGATCCCGTCGAACCCGATGATGAACCTGAAGCCGAATGCGCTGATCTGGGGTGCCCGCTACGACAAGGTGATGGAGGCCTTCGGCGGCTTCGGCGCCTTCGTCAAGGAGCCGAAAGACATCAAGAAGGCCCTCGACGAGGCGATGAAATTCAAGGGCCCCGCCCTCGTCAACATCGTCCTGTCGCAGAGTTCCGCGCGCAAGGAGCAGCAGTTCAAGTGGCACGCGTGACGTAGCGACAGCCCAAACGGCCGCGCCACTCCCGGCGCGGCCCTTTCCTACTTGAACGCTCCCGCAAGTAGCGGCACCTGCGAACGACACCGCGCGTGCGTAGGAATTGCCCCGGTAATGTGGATAGCGGGCCACAGGTTGTCGTTTGGAGGTGTGGTAGAGATGGCGGTGTCTGCGTGTCGGACTGCAGCCGCCGCGGACGAACTCGCCGGCGCCTCGGCAGTCGCCTTCTCTTGGGCGCCGGCGTTTACCCCTGCCAACAGCACCGCGGGCTGCTGCTCCTTAATGCGACCCGCGTCCCGCTGTCTTGCGTCTATGCGGCCTTGGCCATTGGCTGCGTTGCCGCCGCCAATGCCTGGTCGAGATCGGCGAGGATGTCGTCGATGTGCTCGATGCCGACCGAAAGGCGCACGTAGCCGGGCGTTACGCCGCTGGCCAACTGGTCGGCCGGGCTCAGCTGCGAGTGCGTGGTGGTGGCCGGATGGATGGCCAGCGAGCGCACATCGCCGATGTTGGCCACATGATAGAAGAGCTTGAGCGCATCGATGAATCGTGCGCCGGCCTCGCGGCCCTGCCCGAGCTCGAAGCCCACGAGACCACCGTGCCCGCCCCTGAGATAGGTGCTGGTCCGGCGCCGCTGCTCGGCATCATCGTGCATGCCCGCGTAGATGACGCGCGCGACTGCGGGATGACGCTGCAGATACAGCGCGACCTCGCTCGCGTTGCGGCAGTGCTCGCGCATCCTGAGCGGCAGCGTCTCCAGCCCCTGGATGAACTGGAAGGCGTTGAAGGGGCTCATGGCCGAGCCGATGTCGCGCAGCAGGACGACCCGCGCCCGTATGATGTAGGCGATGGGCCCCAGCGGCTTCACCGCCTCGGTCCACACCGCACCGTGATAGCTGGGATCGGGCTCGTTCAGCGTGGGGAAGCGCTGGGGGTGCGCGGCCCAGTCGAAGTTGCCACCATCGACGATAATGCCGCCGATCGAGGTACCGTGCCCGCCGATGTACTTGGTCGTCGAGTGCACCACGATGGCGGCGCCGTGGTCGAACGGCCGGCAGATCATCGGTGCCGCCGTGTTGTCCATGATCAGCGGCACACCGAGCTCGCGCCCGATCGCTGCCACCTCGCCGATCGGGAATACGGTGAGCTTCGGGTTGGGCAAGGTCTCGGCGTAGTAGGCGCGGGTGCGCTCGTCGGTGGCCCGGCGAAACGCCTCCGGGTCCGCCGGATCGGCGAAGCGCACGGTGATGCCCATGGAGGGCAGCGTGTTGGCGAACAGGTTCCACGTGCCGCCGTAGAGGTCGGTGGAGCTCACCACGTTGTCGCCGGGCCGGCACAGGTTTTGAATCGACAACGCCGAGGCCGCCTGCCCGGAGCCGACGGCCAGCGCCGCCACGCCGCCTTCGAGGGCGGCAATCTTCTGCTCCAGCGCATCGTTCGTGGGGTTCATGATGCGCGAATAGATGTTGCCGAAGTCCTTGAGCGCGAACAGGTTCGCCGCATGCTCCGTGCTGCGGAACTCGTAGGACGTGGTCTGGAAGATCGGCACAGCCACGGCGCCCGTGGCGTGATCGCTGCGGGGGCCGGCATGCAGCACGATGGTCTCGGGGTTCTTGCTCTTCACGGTCATCGTCATTCTCCTTTTGCTTGGCTTGGGTTGCTCATGAATTGTCGTGACTTGACTTCGTCAGGCGGCCAACCGTCGGACCGACAGCGGTGGGGCCGAGGGGGACAGGCTCTTCTCCAGTCTCGCAAGGGTGGCATCCTCGCAACTTGCGGTGACGGCGTAGCCGGCGCGCATCGCCAGCCCGATCATCGCCCTGTTGCCGAGGAGCGTGTCGGCTGCCATGCGGCCGATGCCCGATGCGGCGGCGTGTTGCTCCAGCCGGTCGAGCAGGGTGCGGGCGACGCCGCGGGCCTGCCAGTCGTCGGCGACGGCGATGGCGAACTCGCAGGTGGCGGGGTCGCGCGCGTCGACCACATATCTGGCCTCGCCGATCATGGTCTCGCGCCCGTCCTCGAACACCTCGGCCAGAAGGGCGAGATGGCTGCGGTAGTCGATGCTGGCGAAGCGCTCTACGAGCGCTTCGGGCAGCTCATTGAGCCGGGTCATGAAGCGGCAGTAGCGACCCTCCGCCGAGAGACCACGGAAGAATTCCTGCTGCAGCTCCACGTCCTGCGGCAATGTCGGGCGGATGGTGAGGCGGCTGCCGTCGGCCACCTCCACCACGTCGATGAGGTGCACGGGATAGCGGGGGATGGTGTAGGTCACGACACTGCCTCCGCCGGCCGCGCTGCCGCGCCGGGGATCTCGGCCAGGCCCTGAGGGCGCCAGCGCCGCGGCTGCGCATCGGCTGCGGCGTCGACGATGTGCCGCACGATCAATGCGGAAACCTCCGGCGCGTGCGTCAGCGGGCCCATGTGACCGGCTCCCTCGATCGTCAACAGCCGGCTCGCAGGCAACAGGCGTGAGAGGCTCTCGGCAATCACACGGGTCGGCGGGGGCGCGTGCTCGCCGCGCAGAATCAGCACCGGGAAGTCCAATGTGCGATAGGCGCTCGCCGGCGTGGGCTCCTCGATCAGCGCGCGGAAGTCGAGCGGGGCTTTGGGTGACCAGCGTATCAACGCCTCCTGCACCGCCGGCCGCAGCGCATCCCACGCGCCAGGCCCGTTCCAGTAGTCGACGAAAGCCGAGGCGGCCCCGCGATAATCGCCGGTGACGATGCCTTCACAGGTCCGGCGCACGATGCTGGTGATTTCCGCGAATGCCTCGGCGCCACCACCGCCCATCTGCCTCAGCAGGTGAAATGCCGACGGCTCATAGAGCGCCATGCTGGCGATCCGCTCCGGCCGGGCCAACGCCACGTTGAGCGCGACGCCGCCGCCGTAGGAGTGACCGACGAGATGGATCTTGCCTTCGCATTCGTCGATGAGCGCGATGCTGCGGGCAGCTTCGTCCGCGAGCGTAAATGCGCGCTCGCCCGTCCACGGCCCCGCGCTTTCATTGCCAAAGTGCTCGGGGGCCAGCAGCTGATAGCCGCCACCCAGCGCTTCGGCCAGGTAGGTCCACTGACCGGCACCGGCGCCCGAGCAATGCAGGGCTATCACCCGCCCGCGGCGCGCCGGCCGCGTGGGGTAGGCTACATTGACGTTCATTGGATTATGCCTGCTTGTCTGAATGGCTCAGTAATAGCGGCTGAACGCGCGATCGCGTGCACGCTCACCCATGACCGCGCACTCGATTTGCGAGCGCGAGAGCCCGATGTCTTTGAGCTCACGGTCGCTCATCGACTTCAGGTGAGCGAGCGCCGCCTGCCGCGCACGCCAAGTTATGAAGGCGGCCAGGAGGCGCTTAGGCGCCACCGCCAGCATGCCAAGTATGTTGCTGCCGGCGCTGCTCTGGCGCGCGGTCGCGTTCGAGATCGTGCTCACGATCGTCTCCTTTACGATTTGCCGTGTGGCTCTTTTTGAACGCGGGTGAATGCTGCGTCTGACCCAAAAATGGCGAAGAGCAGGTGGCGTTGCATCAACCGATCGGTTGACGCGAGCCACGGTCAAGCAATTGTGATTCCTCGCGATCCCCGGGTCGGACGATGCCGAGTTCGCAAGTCCCGATCAGCGAACGAGGGGGTTGGCGAAGCCTGCCACCAGCTTGACGAGCTCGACCTGGCGAGCTGTGGCGGTTTTGCGAAACAGGCGGTGCAAGTGGGTCTTGACGGTCGCCTGGGTGATGCCGAGTGCATCCGCTGTCTCCGCCACGCCGCTCAACTCGACAATGGTGAGCAGGACACGCAGCTCGGTCGGCGTGAGGTTGAACGTGCTTGCAACGACCTCTGGCGCCGAGCGCGTCTCCAGCGCGGCTTTCTGCACGAATACAGCGGCAGCAGCGGCATAGCTGGCCCCTGCGCGGCGACGTGCGGCGGAGGCGAGCGGCAGCACGTGTGCGACGTAGCGCTCGCCATCGCGGGCCGGCAACGGCACTGCGATGCCCCTGATGCCGAGGGCGTCATCGCCGCCTCCCGCCGTCGCAACGACATCGTGCAGGGTGCGCGTTGCCTTCGTATCGGCCGCGAGAAGCTTGCCGTGGGCCGTACGCAGCACCGAGCCCTGGGATAGCATCGCCTGCCCCTCGGCGTTGGCATGAACGATCCGGGCGAGTCCGTCGACGAGGAACACCCCCGCCCTGAGACCGTCGACCGTATCGGCAAGCGTCGCCGCCTCGGCGCCCTTGTACGCGATTGCCCGACCGACGAGGGCCGCACGACGCACGTGTGGGGCGACAAGCTGCATACGCCGGCGCGTCTCCTCGTCGGCCAGACCGTGGCGCTGGTGTCGGAAGACCGCGAACAGCGCCGCACCCGCGGCCGACTTGTCGAGCGCGACGCTCACGTTGTCCACCAATTCCTGGGGCCGCACCCACTCCCTATAGAACCGCGAGTCGAGAAACTCGTCATAGGGAAGGATGCCAGCGGTGCTGACGGGCTCGTCTATGTCGGCGAAACAATGACCCGACGTGGTAGGGTCGATCTTTATGTACTTCTCGAAATAGAGCCGCTTGTAGTGCGGATCGCTTGCACCGCAATCGTAGTGGACATTACCACTTTTAGTGGCGGCGTCCTTGGAGTAGAGTGCCGCCGCCGAGCCTCCAACGAAGCAGGCGAGCTGCGCGAGCACGTCGGGCCAGCGCGCGGGCTCTATCGCTGCATCGTAAATCTCGCCGATCAGAGATGAAAGCTGCTCTCCGGTCATCACTGATCATCTCCACTTCGGCTTCCCCGAGCGCGGCGAAGCCATTGTCGCCTTTCTTTGCCGGACAGCGGGGAGGAGCGTCTCGGTCGAAGCTTCAAAGGACTGGCGCCGCCCGGCCGGCGTGGCGGGCGCATCCATAAATGCCGCAGTCCTCGAGCGCGCTCCTCATTGCAACAATTTGCGCAATAAGACAAATTTGATTTACAAATCAGGTTGATAAGGAAACCTTTGAGATGCGCAGCCTCAATCTGGACCAGCTGCGGGCCCTTGTGGAAGTGATCGAACAACGCAGCTTCTCGGCCGCGGCGCGACGCCTGAACCTGACACAGCCGGCTGTGAGCCTGCAGGTTCGCGAGCTCGAGCGGCGCTTCGGCGTCCAGCTGGTCGAGCGGCTGGGCAGGCAAGCCCATGCCACGTTGCCCGGACGGGAACTGATCGTGGCGGCGCAGCGCATCTTTCGCGAATGCCAAGACGCCGATGCGACGATGCGACGGTTTCGCGACGGCTGGATCGGCAGCGTGTACGTCAGCGCCACGAACACCGCGCTGATGTACGACCTGCCGCCGATCTTGCGGCAACTGCGCGCTCGTCATCCCCGCATCGATCTGCACGTCACGAACATGCCGACGCGCGATAGCGTTGAGCACGTTCTCCAGAACAAGGTCGATCTGGCCCTTGTGACGCTGCCGGTTGCAAACAAGCAATTGCGCGTCACGCCGCTGCGTCTGCAAAAACTGGTGGCGATATTCTCTGCGGACGCTCGACAGCTTCCCGACGAAGTCACACCCACCTATGTGGCGCACCAGCCGTTGGTCATCGAGCACACGCGTGGCGCGGTATATGCGTTGATCATGCATTGGCTTTCCCGCGAGCTACCGCTGCCGCGTGCGCCAATGCATCTCGGCACGGTCGAAGCGCTCAAGATGGCCGTAAAATCCAAACTCGGGATGTCGATCGTACCCGACGTGGCGGTTGGCCAGGGAGAGGTCGATCTGATCGTGCGTCCACTGCGGCCGCCAGTGCCGTGCACACTTGCGCTGATCGAGCATCGCAACAAGCCCAACGAGCCGGCGCTCGAAATCGTGCGCAAGGCGATACTCGAATTGAAAGTTGACGGACAAGTCGAGTCCACGCGCACCCCGGCCAGGCGTCGCCCGAGAGATGGTGGCCATCCTTCACGGAGCAAGCGCAGCTGAGCGCCCGCGCATCATTTTGCAGCCGATGATCGCCGGCACCGCTTGCGCGAAAATGCGCGCCGCACGCTACGAACTCCAGCAGGACGTGACAGCTGGCCAAAAGCTATCCCGATTGCGTAGCCTACGGCGCGGGCTTGCGCGTCTCGGAGGTCGCCACCTCGAGGTGTAGTCATTGCACTGCAGAGACTTTCAGCTCTGCGCCAGCAAGACAGTCATGCACCGCAACAAAGAACCTCAGCGCCCCAGCGAATATCCGGGGCACCATCTTTCGCACTGCACAAGGGGTTTTGCCGGATACTCAAGCCTGGCAACACGCGCCACTGTGCATGAGAGCGAGATCGTTCAGCCGCACCGGTGAATTCCAGGGCAGGTGTTCCATCTGAAGCGATCCTGCTCTAGAGCGGAGGACAGCAT
>VBAB01000092.1:0-2011 GCA_005888525.1 Alphaproteobacteria bacterium | reverse complement strand
AGGGTGTTGCAACGAGACGACCCACTGCGGCGATCGTATCTTCAAATGCGGTGGCATTCGCAGGCGGTGGGGCGCTGCAATATCGAGCACACATCCTCGTCCCCAATAGCGCTCAGTCGCCGATAAACCGGATCTCCGCGTGGCATCATGGCGAGCGAGGTGCGGCGACTGACGAAAGCATTGGCCTTCGCCGCCGAGGCCCATCGCAACCATCGTCGCAAGGGAGCAAGTCAAGAGCCCTACATAAACCACTTGATCGAAGTTCTCGACCTAGTCGCTTCGGTCGAGGGCGGCGACATGGACGTTCTCATCTCGGCGTTGCTCCACGACGTGCTCGAAGACACCCCGACCAGCTACGATGCGTTGGTTGCGACGTTCGGTGCGCGCGTTGCACGCATCGTCCAAGAGAACTCGGACGATATGAATTTGCCCAAGCCGGAGCGGCGACGTGCCCGGATGGCGGGCATAAGCAAGAAGTCGCGCGAGGCGCGGCTCGTGAAGTTCGCGGATATCATTTCAAACCTGCGCGCCATTGCAATCTCGCCACCGGCCGGCTGGTCGAACGATCGCAGACTTGGCTACCTGAACTCTTGCCGCAATCTGGTGGATGCCGGACGGGGCTCCAACTCCGCGATCGAGCGCATTTTTGACGATACATCAAAGGAGGTGGAGCAAGTCATTAGGACCGAAGGCATTGGCGATATCGATGGCGGCGCGTCAGCAAGGCGCGAGTTCGAGGCTGCGATTGGTCAGCCGGTGCATCTCGTCTACGTGCCAAACATGCGGTGCCGGTCGCTGGGCGAGGTCGATGTCGACCTGTTCTGTCAAACGATCGCGCGAATGTTCCCGTCGGCCACGGTGCAAATTGCAGAAGGCATTCACGAGGGCCAGCGCAGGTCGATGCTCATCGGCAGGATCCGGACGGACAGCAGCGACGCGGTCGTCGATCTCGCCCAGCGTCTGTGCATAGCGTTTGACGAGCCCTTTGTCGGCATCGAGGTCGATGGACGCTACATCCGCATCTACGGCGACGACACCGCCTAGGTGCCTTGCCTGACAGCTTCGCGAGCACGGGAGGTCCGACCTTGGAAGTGGCGAAATATGAGGCAGTCGAGACGCTGCGCGACGGTCGTCAAACCAGAGTGCGGGCTTTGAAATCGGATGACCGGGCAGGCCTGCTCTCAGCCGTAAGCAAGAGCAGTGCCCAATCCCTGTATCGCCGCTTCTTCTCGCCCAAGCGGAGCCTCACTGAGGACGAGGTCGCCTACTTCATGGATGTGGACTTCGTCGACCATGTGGCCCTGGTGGCCGAGCTCGAGGAGGATGGTCGGGGCGTCATTATCGGTGGGGGCCGCTACGTCCTCGTCGAACCGGGCAAGGCCGAGGTGGCATTCGCGGTTGTCGACCGCTACCAGGAACAAGGCGTTGGAACAGCCCTCATGCGCCATCTCGTGGCAATTGCCCGTCACGTCGGACTCGAGGAGCTGACGGCTGAGGTTTTGGCAGACAACATTTCGATGCTGAAGGTATTCGAGAAGAGCGGATTGCGTGTAAGTACTACGCGCGATTCCGGCGTCATACATGTCGCTCTTCGGCTTTCTTGAAGCGCAAGCGACAAGCTCACCTCAGAGGTCCCTGCTGGCGCAACATCAAGACAGCCGCCTGGCGTGCGGCGAACCGGGAGCGGTGGCGCCTCTTTGAACAAGGCCAGCCATAAACCATGCGCGTCAGTATTTGTACTGATTGACCCCGCCCTGGTGGCAGATAGATTTCTGCTTCCTCTATTCCACGGGTATCAATCATGCGTGGCCCTGTTTGCTTCCTGGTCCTCTGCCTTGCCGCCGAGTCGGCCCTTGCCCAGTCAGCCGCTCCACCAAACACCATAACCTTGCCGCCATCGTCACCATTAGCGCAGTCTCCACTATCGTCAGGAGCGAAGTCCGCCGAGGACATCAAGGAGATAAAGGAGCGGGTCGCCGCTTGGCTCAAGACCTGCTTGACGGATTGGGAC
>VBAB01000908.1:2470-3509 GCA_005888525.1 Alphaproteobacteria bacterium | reverse complement strand
GCTTTTGTCCTGTGTGTTTGCTGCAAGACTGGAGGTTCCGGTGCCGTGGTCCCCGAGGTAGCCAAGATCACCTTCGAAGCCAAAAAGGATATTCCCGACCTGCCAGTTATAGCCGAGGGTTCCTCCTATAATAACCCCGTCCCCTTTTGCAGTGAACCGATCACCTAGCGCGTTCCACGGAAGCCCGTTTGTGGCCGGCTTGTCGATGGCAATGGTGTCGCTCCAAGCTCCGCCGGCGGTCGCACCGACGTAGAAGCCCGTCCAGCTAAGAGGGCTCGCATAGGCGGCTCTCGGCGCGGAGTAACCGTCCGCATAAGCTGAACTCGCTAGGCCGAGCGCCAGTATGCCTGCGCCAAGAAGCGCGGCCAGTTGCTTTGACATGATGAGATCTCCGCTGAATCGTTTGCGAGAATCTGCATATGTGATTCGGAGTTGGTCAGAGATGAACAGCCCCCGGGTGCCGCCCTAATTCCGATGTACGATGCAATATCGCCACTAATAGTTGTATGTAAGAGGTCCCGGGGCGCGGCCCACCGGATCGCCAAACGCCTAGAGTGTCATGGAAACGGAATTACCAGTTGAGCCGGGTACATGCTCACGACCCGACACCATCGTGGCCCCAAAGTTAGAGCGTGGCGCACCAAGTCAGACTTCTACGGTCTACACGAGCAGACGCGTTATTTCTTGAAGCGATTATAGGCGATCAAGCCGATGCCAATGAGAGTTGCCATAGCTGCGATCCCGGCGGCGCCGTCTATTTCTGGAACGCCCCAATTGTTGTTACCGTATGCCGCAGCTTCACCGGCGGCAAGCGCCCAAAAGGACAATGCGGATATCAGGAGCTTCGGAGCCATCTCATCCTCCCAATCGGACATCTCAACATTGAGATGTAAATGCAAGGGTCAATGAGGCCAGTCTCAAAGACAAGCAGTGCTCAATGTCACGGTTAATTTGTGAGCGGCTCAACGGTCTTGCCCCGTCCGTTGCCCATACCAAGCGAGCGTTGAAAAACCTCAGACCACACGGCGCCTGACTTCAG
>VBAB01000908.1:0-2450 GCA_005888525.1 Alphaproteobacteria bacterium | reverse complement strand
GCCCCGATCGAGCCAGAGAGGAGTTGCGCGGCTATCACGGCGAATTTGGGTCAGGGGCGGTCCTCGGCGGGACTTCCCCTGACCGTAGCTGATCCCCCAGCAGCGGACGGAATCGCTGCGGTGCGGAAGTCGGCAGGTCAGTCCCAGAAGCCGCCATGGCCCGAGGAGATCTTTTCAGACGTAGAGGCGGAGCCGAAGCGAGAGAGCTCTGATGTTTGCCACGGCTGATTTCGCTTTGGAGACCCCCAATGAGGATCAGATGCAGGCGAGGGCGCGCGCGCCAATGGCAACGAACATTGTCCAGATCGCGGTAGCCATTTTCCTGACCGCTTTCCTCTCTCGCGCGGCCGATGCTGCAGACGTGCAGCTCTATCTGTTCGCGCCATACGCTGGCGGCAAGACCATCGCGCAGTTGCTGGCGAAGCAGCTAACTAACGTAAGTCAGTTACAGCGCACTAACCGAAACTGACCAAATCGCCGCCGTCCGCGTCGCCCAACGGGGGTACCCGCGCCGCCGAGCTTGTGGGCGATCACCGGCGTCATCAACACGTCACCCCTTAGATGGGTGCCCGAGCGCACGATGGCCTCGAGCGCGCAGATGGCGGCGACGCAGCCGCCCTTGTCGTCATGCGCGCCCATCCCCCAGATCCAACCGTCCTCGAACTTGGCACCGTACGGGTCGACGGTCCACCCACTCATCTCGACGCCTGGGTCCATGTGGCCGTTTATGAGAAGTGTCGGCCCCCCGCCGCTCCCTTTGAGCCGCCCAATCGGCTGCCGACTCTTCTGTTTCGGATCGAACGGATGGATGACCTGCTGCATCTCCACTTCGAAGCCGATGCCGGACATGTACTCGGCGTAGAGGTCCGCGATGTTGCCTTCTTCGAAGGTCGAGCTCGGGATGCGGATCGACCTCTGCTCGAGATCGAGGACCCGCTTCTCATCGATCGCAGCAAGTGCCGGCCGCGTGTCGATTGTTGATGGCATTGGCCTACTCCTAGTTGGCGATCTGCCCGTTAGCGGCTCCATCCGTAGATGTCCCTGGCGGCTTGCCGGCTGACGTACCCCTGAGCCACGTCCTCGGCGATCGCTGCCGGCGCGCGTGTCTTGGGATCGCCAAAGCCGCCGCCGCCCGCCTCGACGATACGCATACGCTGTCCGGGCGCCAGCTCGTTGCGGCCCTTGGCGTGCACCGGCTTGCCGTCGATCGCGTGCACCCTCAATGCGCCGTCGCCGCCGCCGAACAGTCCGCGCGCGGGAAACATGGTGCGGTTGCCCATGCCGAGCGTGGTGATCAGATGACCGGTGTCGTTGCGCAGGATCACCTCCTGGCCAAGACCGCCGCGCCATTGCCCGGGGCCGCCGGTGTCCGGCAGTAGCCGTTTGCTCTCGATCGTCGTGTGAGTCAGCGTCTCCCATACCTCGACCGGCACCGTTGCCATGTTGGAGGGATGCGGCAGGGTGCACCAGCCGTCGAGGTCCCGAAGCGCGCCGTAGCCGCCGGCGGCGAAATAGAGGGTCGAGAAGGGCCGCTCGTCGCGCCGCATGCCCTGGAAGTTAATAAGGTTCATCATCCCGGAACCGGCCTGCACACGATCGGGCAGCGCCTGCGCCAGCGCCCCGTAGACTAGCGGCGTCACAAAATGCCCCATGGCGTGGCGCCCCCCGGTGGCAAAGGGATGCAACGCATTCAGGATGCACCCCGGCGGCGCGAACACCGAGATCGGGGCGATCGACCCGGCGTTGTTGGGGATGGTCGGCAGCAGCAGCGACTTGATGGCGTGCAACGCCATCGCATTCGTATAGCAGAAGGGCACATTGACGGCGGCACGCACGCATCCCGACGTGCCGGTGAAATCGTAGGCGACGCTGTCACCTTTTACGTCGATGCGCACGACGTAGTCGCACGGCCCGTCGAAGCCCTCGACCTGGATCTGGTTGCGGTAGGTGCCTTGGCCGAGCTCGCGAATTTTGCCGCGCATGGCGGCCTCGGACTGGCCGCGGATGGCGCGCGATAGGTCGGTCAACTCATCGAGACCGTATTCATCCATGAAGGCCAGCAGCTCGCGCCCACCGACCTCGTTGCAGGCAACGTTGGCCATCACGTCGCCCATCACCTGCTCAGGGACACGCACGTTGGTGCGGATGATCTCTACGATCAGCTCGTTGAGCCGGCCCTCCTCGTAGAGCTTGCAGATCGGGAGGCGAAGGCCCTCGTGATACACCTCCACTGCCGAGGATCCGAAACCCGAGCCGCCCACATCGGGGAGATGCGTGATGCTGAGCGTGTAGGCGACCACGCGGCCCTTGCGGAAAATGGGGCGCACCATGGTGATGTCGTAGAGATGGCCGGTGCCGAGCCAGGGATCGTTGGTGATGATGACGTCGCCGGGCTTCAGCGTATCAGCCGGATAGCGCTTGAGCATGTGGCGCAGCGTGATTGGCGCGCT
>VBAB01000907.1 GCA_005888525.1 Alphaproteobacteria bacterium | reverse complement strand
CCAGTTGAAGACGGGGAGGGTGCCGACGGCGGCACCCATGATGCGCGGGTCCCAAATCAGCCGCCCGAGCACGATGAAGCCGAGCGCAGCCACCACGGCGCGCAGCAAGGGGATGCGGTGGCGGTCGGCAACGATGGCGGTGGTGAGCGCGGTGACGGCGAAGGCCACGGTGAGATAGCCGCGCTCGAGCACCATCACGAGCGCCAGCGTGATGGCCGCGGCAACGCCGGCGGCGAAGGCACCGGTGGCGAGGCGCGTGGCGGGGGTCCTTGCGGCCTCGCTCAGGCTGCCGAAACGATGTGCGGCAAGATAGAAGTCGGCCGCAAGCACGACGGAGAAGAGCGCGAACGGAATCGAGCGATCGAACTGCGTCACGCGCAGGTAGGCGAGGATCAGCGCCAGCAGCGAAGGCACGATGGCGGCCAGCGCGTAGAGGCCGGCCGTGGTGACGGGCAGTGCGCGGCCGCGCTCCAGGCGCAGCGTCGCCAGCAAGCCGACGCCGAGCGCAGACACGATGGTAAAGATCATGAAGCGGGAGACGTTGTCGGGCAGCCGCAGCACCTCCGCCACCTCGGGCGCCAGCAGCCGCGGCTCGGGGTCCGCCATCAGGCCTGGCCAGGCCCAGATCGCACCGAGCGAGACGAAGCCGGCGAGCGCCGCCGCCGCGGCAGCGGGCGCGCTGCGCCAAGACGTGAGGACGAGGATCGCCATGGCGACGGCGGCAAACGTGGTCCACTGCATGTTGAAGCGGCCCACGACCAGGGCCAACACCGCCAGCACCGACAAGGCTGCCAGAGCAGCCGTCGCGACCCAGTCGGGCGACGCCTCGCTGTCGGGAGTGGCCAGATGCGGCTCCAGCGCAATGAACGCCGCCGCGAGCGCCAGCT
>VBAB01000906.1 GCA_005888525.1 Alphaproteobacteria bacterium | reverse complement strand
GCCCGCCGGCGCAGGGGAGCAGGAACAGGCACCTGCCATTGCCGCCGCCGGGCGGGTCGATTTGCGCTTTGCCGGCGCCGAAGTCATCGAACGCGATGGCGCGAGCGTCCGTCGCGGCTTTATGAGCGCGATCGAGCTTCTCGACAGCTCCGCCGATCCCCACCTGCAGGCCTTGGTGCAGCGCCTCTCCCAGCCGCGTGTCGCCATCGCCGGTCTGGCCCTCGACCGGCCGCGCCTGATGGGCGTCATCAACGTCACGCCCGACAGCTTCTCCGACGGCGGCCGCTACGGTACGACCGACGCCGCGATCGAGCACGCCCAGCGGCTCGAGGCCGAGGGCGCCGACATTCTCGACATCGGCGGGGAGTCGACCCGGCCCGGCTCCGACCCCGTGCACCTCGAGGGGGAGTGCCGGCGCGTGCTGCCCGTCATCGCCGCGCTCGCCAAGCGCAGCCGGGCGCGGCTCTCGGTCGACACGCGCAAGGCCGAGGTGATGCGGCGCGCGGTCGGCGAAGGGGCGCATATCATCAACGATGTCTCGGCGCTGACGCACGATCCCCGCAGCCTCAGTACGGCTGCGGAGCTGGGTCTGCCCGTCATCTTGATGCACGCGCTGGGCGATCCGCGCACCATGCAGGACAAGCCGGCCTATGAT
>VBAB01000091.1 GCA_005888525.1 Alphaproteobacteria bacterium | reverse complement strand
TCTTGAACTCGACCATCAGCGCGCCGCCGAGCACGAGGAACCCCAGGATCAGGATGCCGAACACGGCCGGCCCATCACCCGCGTCGGCGAAGGCGTAGCTCAAGCCGCAGCGCTCGCACTTGTCGCTCAGCGTCAGGCCGGTGCGGAACAATGCGCCCACCCCGCAGCGCGGGCACCGCGCCTTGAGGCCAGCCGCGACCACGGAGGTGTGAGGCACGTCTTGGGTCATGTCGAGGCTCCGGCGCCGATCTCCCTCTCCCCATTGTTCTTCACAATGGGGAGAGGGTCAGGGTGAGGGGCAGCAACAAACGCCGGCGCAAGCGTCTGCCCCTCACCCTAACCCTCTCCCCGCAGAAGAGCGGGGAGAGGGGACTGATCAATGCGGTGCGGGCACCCCCGCGCCCCACACGTAGATGCACATGAAGAGGAACAGCCAGACGACGTCGACGAAGTGCCAGTACCAGGCGGCCGCCTCGAACCCGAAGTGCTGCTTGGGCGTGAAGTCGCCGGCGAGCGCGCGGAAGAGGCACACGGTGAGGAACAGCGTGCCGATGATCACGTGCGCGCCGTGGAAACCGGTCGCCATGAAGAACGTGGAGCCGTAGGTATGGCCCGCATAGCTGAAGCCGGCGTGGATATATTCGTAGGCTTGGCACGTGGTGAAGAGGATGCCGAGGATGACGGTCAGCACCAGGCCCCACACCAGCCCTTTGCGGTTGTTCTCGAGCAGCGCGTGGTGGGCCCACGTCACGGTGGTGCCTGACGTGAGGAGAATGAGCGTGTTGACGAGCGGCAGGCCCCAGGGATCGAACGTGCCGTGGAAGTAGCCGTTGGTCTCGGCGATCTCGGCGGGCTTCGGCGGCCAATGCCCGCCGAAGATCTCGTCGCGCTTGACCATGCCGACGACTTCCTTGGTCGCCTCGACGGCGCCGTCCGGCGTGACGACGTCGATGGGGTGGATGGCGGCTGGGTATAGGGCAGCGTCGAAGTAGGCCCAGAACCAGGCGACGAAGAACATCACCTCCGAGGCGATGAACAGGATCATGCCGTAGCGCAGGTGCAGCTGGACCACCGGAGTGTGATCGCCGCCGTGCGCCTCCTTGATGACGTCGCGCCACCACATGAACACCGTGAACAGGAGGCCCAGCACCCCGACCAAGAACACACTTGCGCCCCTGAGGCCGAAGAGACCGGGGGCCCCGCCCATCGAGCGCATCCAGATGATGAGGCCCACAGCGGTGATAAAGGCGGCCGTGGCGCCGACCGCCGGCCACGGACTGGGGTTCACCAGGTGGTAGTCGTGATGCTTGGCGTGCGTGTCGGCCATCTATCTGCTCCCTGATCCCCTGTGCACGGCGGCGCCGGTCTCGATTTGGCGATTGAACCCGAATTTATCCGGCTTGCCCGTTGCGGGGCACCGCTTCTGGTGTCGCAGGACCCCCCTCCTTGCCGGCGACCCCGGCCTTCGGCGCGGCCACGGGATAGAACGTGTAGGACAGCGTGATGTGCGTGACCGCGTGGGCGTCCTTGTCGCCGGTGATCTGCGGATCGACGAAGAAGCTTACCGGCATCTCCACAGATTCGCCCGGCTGGAGCAGCTGCTCCGTGAAGCAGAAACATTGGAGCTTGTTGAAGAATGGGGCGACCTGCTCGGGAAACACGTTGTACGTGGCCATGCCCCAGGCCGGCCGATCGGAAGTGTTGGTGGCGCGGTAGAACGCCAGCGCGTTCTCGCCAATTTTGACATTGGTCGTCGTCTGCACCGGCTCGAACCGCCAGGGCAGCCCTGGGCCCACGTTGGCGTCGAAGCGGATGGTCATGGTCTTGTCCAGCACCCGGTCCGACGGCTTGGTGGCGACGCGCGGAGTGCCGTCGAACCCCGTCACCTGGCAGAAGAGCCGATAGAGAGGCACCGAAGCATAGGCGGCACCCACCATGGCTGCGACGAGGACAGCGCACCAGACGGCGACGGCACGATGCCGGCCGTGGAGCGCGTTGCTGCTTGCCTCGTTCATTATCGCGCTTCCATTGAACGCTAGAGCGGCCGGTTCAAGACGTTGCCGCCGAGCCGCACCAGCGTCGCCACATAGAACACCACCACCAGCGCCGCCAAGGCCAGGGCGATGGCGATCGATCTCATCCTGCGCCGCCGTTCCCACTCCTGACGCTCATCGTCCGCCACCGGCTCGGGCCTTTCGCGATCAGTCGATAAATCGATTAATGCCGTGTTCCACCAGAAGCGTGGCGAAGAGCCCGAAGAGATAGAGGATGGAGAAGGCGAAGAGCCGCCTTGCCGCATAGTCTGCTTCGCGACCCTCCCGCGTCCGGTAGACGGCGAGCGCGAATGCCAGGAAGACCGCGCCCAGCGCGATCGAGACCAGGACGTAGAGGCCACCGGCGAGACCCATGAAGGCCGGCCACAGGCCGAGCGGCACCAGCAGCGCCGAATAGATCACGATCTGCTTGCGCGTCTCGTCGGCGCCGGCAACCACGGGCAGCATGGGCACGCCGGCCCGCTCGTAATCCCGGGCACGATAAAGCGCCAGCGCCCAGAAATGCGGCGGGGTCCACATGAAGATGATCCCGAACAGCACGATACTCTCGATGCCGACCGAGCCGGTGGCGGCGGCCCAGCCGATCATGGGTGGAAAGGCGCCCGCCGCGCCGCCGATGACGATGTTCTGCGGCGTGCGCCGCTTCAGCCACATCGTGTAGACGAGGACGTAAAAGGCGATGGTAAAGGCGAGGAGCACGGCGGCCACCCAGTTGACGGTGAGCCCGAGCGTGGCGACCGAGCCGATGGCGAGCACTGTGCCGAACGTGAGGGCCTCGTCGGGAGTCACATGCCCGCGGGGAATAGGCCGGCCCGCCGTGCGCTGCATGCAGGCATCGATATCGGCGTCGTACCACATGTTGAGCGCGCCGGATGCGCCCGCACCGACGGCAATGCAGACGAGGGCGATGACGGCGAGCGCGGGGTGCGGCTGCTGCGGCGCCAGCACCATGCCGACGAGCGCCGTGAACACGACGAGCGACATCACGCGGGGCTTCATCAGAGCGATGAAGTCGCCGATGCTTCCGCCCACGCCCTGTGCGGGGCGCAGAGCGCTCGGTTGATAGCTGACCTCAGCCATTTGGGGTTCCACCAACGTCATTTCCGCGCGGGTGGATCTGTTCCCTCTCGCCGTGAAGACGGGGAGATGGAGATCCTGCGGTCAGTGATGCGCGCTCTCCTTGAACTCCGGCAGCTTCTCGTAGGAGTGGAAGGCCGGCGGGGAGGGCAGCGTCCACTCCAGCGTGGTGGCGCCGACGCCCCAGGGATTGTTGGCCGCCTTCTGGCGGACGACGAAGTAGGAGTAGAGCATGCTGACGATGAAGAGGATGGTGCCGGCGGCGGTGATGTAGGAGCCAACCGAGGACCACCAGTTCCAGTAGGCGAACGCGTCCGGATAGTCGACGTAGCGGCGCGGCATGCCGGCGAGCCCGAGGAAATGCTGCGGGAAGAACAGCACGTTGGCGCCGATGAAGGTGAGCCAGAAGTGCAGCTTGCCCATCGCCTCGTTGTACATGTAGCCGGTCATCTTCGGGAACCAGTAGTACCAGCCCGCGAAGATCGTGAAGACGGCGCCGAGCGACAGCACGTAATGGAAATGCGCCACCACGTAGTAGGTGTCGTGGAAGGCGCGGTCGACGCCGGCGTTGGCCAGCATCACGCCCGTCACGCCGCCCAGCGTGAACAGGAAGATGAAGCCCAGCGCCCACAGCATCGGCACGCGAAACTGGATCGAGCCGCCCCACATGGTGGCGATCCACGAGAAGACTTTCACCCCCGTCGGCACCGCGATCACCATGGTGGCGAACACGAAGTAGGCCTGGGCGTCCACGCCCATGCCGGAGGTGTACATGTGGTGCGCCCAGACGATGAAGCCGACGAAGCCGATGGCGACCATGGCGTAGGCCATGCCGAGATAGCCGAACACCGGCTTCCTGGAGAAGGTCGACACGATGTGGCTGACCATGCCGAACCCGGGCAGGATGAGGATGTAGACCTCGGGGTGACCGAAGAACCAGAACAGATGCTGGTAGAGGACGGGATCGCCGCCGCCGGCCGCATTGAAGAAGGTCGTGCCGAAGTTGCGGTCGGTCAGGAGCATGGTGATGGCACCGGCCAGAACGGGGAGCGACAGCAGCAACAGGAAGGCCGTCACCAGCACGCTCCACACGAACAGCGGCATCTTGTGCAGCGTCATGCCCGGCGCGCGCATGTTGAAGATGGTGGTGATGAAGTTGATGGCGCCGAGGATCGAGGAGGCACCGGCCAGGTGCAGCGACAGGATGGCGAAATCCATGGCCGGGCCCGGATGCCCCTGGGTCGACAGCGGCGCGTAGACGGTCCAGCCGGCGCCGACGCCGTTCATGCCGGACGGGCCTTCGACGAACATCGATGTGAGCAGCAGCGCGAAGGAGGCCGGCAGCAGCCAGAACGAGATGTTGTTCATGCGCGGGAACGCCATGTCGGGCGCTCCGATCATTAGCGGGACGAACCAGTTGCCGAAGCCGCCGATCATGGCCGGCATCACCATGAAGAACACCATGATGAGGCCGTGCCCGGTGACGAACACGTTGAACATGTGGCCGTTGGCGAAGTACTGCAGCCCCGGCTCCTGCAATTCCATGCGCATGACGACCGACAGGAAGCCGCCGACCAGCCCGCCCACGATGGCGAACAGCAGATACATCGTGCCGATGTCTTTGTGGTTGGTGGAATAGAGCCACCGCCCGAAGCCGTAGGGATTATGGGCGTGGTCGTCGCCGTGTCCGTGATCCGCGTGAGCCTTGCTTGCCATGTCGCTTGCCTTCGTATCCGAACTCGCCGCTTCAGGCGCCCCGTCGATCCGGCCCGTTGCGCAACGCGCCTTGCAGCTATCGCATCGTCCGCGTGTCGGCGACGATCTTGGTTTGATCGGGGAGATCGGCCGCAAGGGCGCGGATGATCTCCTTGGCCTTCTTCTTGTCTCTCGCCTTCAGCGCTGCGGCCCAGTCGTTGAACGCCTGCTCTTTCACGACGCGCACGGTAATGGGCATGAAGGCGTGGTCCTTGCCGCACAGCTCGGAGCACTGGCCGAAGTAGATGCCTTCCTTCATCGCCTTGAACCACGTCGCCGTGACGCGGCCGGGAACGGCATCGACCTTGGACCCGAACGACGGGATCGTCCAGTTGTGGATCACGTCGCTGGACGTGACGAGCACGTGCACCACCTTGTTGACGGGGACCAGGATGTCGTTGTCGACCGCGAGGTTACGAGGCACCTGCCAAGCCGGTATTCCCGACTTGATCACATCCTGGCGCTCATCGTTCTGCAGCATCAGTGAATCGATGCTGATGCCCTGATCGGGATATTCGTGCGTCCAGTTCCAAGCGTGGCCCGTGGCCTTGATGGTCAAGTCGGGCGGAGGGAAGGTGTACTGGAAGTAGAGGAGCTTGAAGGAGGGGATGGCAATTGCCACCAGGATCAGGACCGGTATCACGGTCCACAGCACCTCGAGCGTGGTGTTGTGCGTGGTGCGCGACGGCGTCGGGTTCTTGGACTCGCTGAAGCGCCACATCACGTACAACAGCAGCGCCAGCACAAAGGCCGTTATGACGAAGATGATGACGTTGACGTAGTCGTGCATCCAGTGGATGTCCGACGCGACCGGCGTCACGGCTTCCTGAAAGCCGATCTGCTTGGGCGTGGGCTGACCTGAGCCCGCGAGCACCGGCGCGGCCAGCAATCCGGCAGCCAAGGCAGCAAAGAGCCCTGCAAGCGTCCCTTTGCTCAGGCGCCGCTTTATCATAAGGATCGCTCCCAAGTTCCTGGCGCCGCGCTCGAGAGCCACGCCGCACGGCTCCGGCAACGCACCCCACGCCCTGTGCAGGTTATCTTAGCAACTGGCCCCGCCGTTCCCAATACGTCGGCTTGGCTAGCCGAGTCAGGCGCGGGAACCGCTCGCCAATGCACCAAGCACAACGGCCAACAGTGACTCAAGGGCGGCCCGCTGCGGCATTTCCACGCGCGAAGTCGGGCACCGAAGGGGTCGGACCCTCGCGCAGGCGCCATCGATTGCGATGCACGTTGCAGCGTGGGGTCTGACCCCCTCTGGCGGCCTGGCAAGGCGCAATTCGGCCGGATTCGTGGGTGAGACCGAAGCTGGGCGATGCCGCACTGCGCGCGTCTTTCGACTCGCGCTAGACTGATGCGAAGCAGCTGCGCCCTGGGCAAAGGTATCGAAGCTTGGTCTTCATCCATCCACGTGTCGGCGGCTTCTCTGTAGCTTTCATTGGTTGGTGGCTCGTAGCCTTCGGGCTGGTTGCCGCGTTGATCCTTCCTGCCTCCCAAGTCGCGGCCCAGGCGCCGGAAGGCGGTACGGTCAAGGCCCAGCACGGGGACTGGCAGGTGGTGTGCAAGCCGCCCCCGCCCGGCGCCAAGAACGAGGTGTGCGCGCTGGTACAGAGCGTTACGGCGGAGGATCGCAACAATATCGGCCTCACCGTCTATTTCCAGAAGTTCTCCGACGGCAAGCGCGTGTTGCGGGTATTTGCGCCTTTGGGCGTGCTGCTGCCGCCGGGCCTCGGCCTCAAGATCGACGACAAGGACGTGGGCCACGCGCCGTTCGTGCGCTGCCACAACTTCGCCTGCTATGCCCAGGTGGTCGTCGAGCCTCCCCTGATCGAGCAGTTGAAGACAGGCAAGACCGCAGTCTTCATCATCTTCCAGACCGAGGAGGCCGGCATCGGCATCCCGATCTCGCTCGCGGGCTTCAGCCAGGCGCTCGCCAGCCTGCAGTGACCCTCTTCGCGCTTCGCCATCCTCAGCCTCGCCATTTTGCCATTTTGTGCCGTTAGCAAGGGCAATGGACGGGCGGGCGCCGAACCGAGTTGCAAAGAGTAGGATGAAGGCCGTCGACGCCAGGCAAGATCTCTCACAGGTGCAGGAAACGGCCGCCGGGCGCCGACGGCGGCGCCTGGAGTCCTTCCACCCCTGCTATCGCCGCTACATCGCCGAGCTCACCTGCTGCGCCAGCGAGGTCGAGGACCTGGCCGACAGTTTTCCCGGGCTGCTGTTTGCGCTGGTGAGCCGCTATGCGACGGTCGAGCAGCGCCAGCGCGCCTTCGACCTCGTCTGCACAGGCGAGCCGCTGCGTCAGGCCGCAGACGCCTTGGGCCTGGCCTGGTGGCTGCGCAGATTGCCTGCGCACGCGTTCACGGAGCCATTGCCGGCGTTTCCGGTCGATGGGGACTTCTCCCTGCACATCGCCAATCTGATACCGCGCGAGGATAGCCTCGTCCCAGCCTGGCTCGCGCGCGTGAGCCAGGCTGTGGAAGCCGGCGACCTCGCCTATGCGCTCTGGATTGCTCGCCAGCACGACCTGGCGGGTCCGCCGGAGGACCTGTTCGCGTTCATGGCGGCGTGGGCGTGGTTCAGCGGCCGCCCCGGCCTGCTGGGGCACCGGCTGCTGCGTCGGCCGTGGACACCGGAGATGAGCTTCAAGCGGGCGCGCGAGGAGCTGGCGGCATGGCGCCAGCGGCTGCGGCTGATCGAGTGCCTCGGCCCCGGCATCGAGAGCCCCTGGCTGGCAGACGGCAAGGCCGCGGGCTTCGACTTCGTGGCGCTGCGCACGGTGGAGGACTTCGTTGCCGAAAGCGAGGCGCTGGAGAACTGTCTCGACCAATACGCCGACCAGCTGCACACCGGGCTCACCGCCGTCTTCTCCATTCGCAAGGGCGCGCGTCGCGTTGCCTGCGTGGAGATTGGGCTGCACGACGAGGAAGTGAGCATGCCCAACATCGTGCAGCTGCGCGCGGCGCGCAATCCGGCCAGCCGAGCACCAATAACGGCGACGTCAAGATCGAGGCGCGCGTGGGAACCACGCTGGTCGGATCTGCCGAGCCGATGGTGCGTATCCGCAAGAACGCCAACACACTCACGAACGGCGAGCGCGACCGGTTCATCGCGGCGTTCGGAAAGCTCAATGACCAGGGGCGCGGGCGATTCGCAGATTTCAACAACATGCACAAGGAGCCCCGCAGGACGCGTCTGCCGCCACCGCGGCCGGCCACCGCGCGACCGATGGGTTTGCGGGCAGCAGTGCGCGAGCGCACGTGACGCCAGAGCGTCGCGATGTGCGCGAGCCGGTTGCCGGCCTGTCCAACGCCCGTGGTGAGATGAGAGATCGGCCGGTGCGCGGCTATCAGCGCCCAAGCAGTGTTGCCGGGCTTCGCCAACGCACGACGCCCGCTGTGCTCCAAGAGCCGACAATCGGCCGTGCCGCAGAGTGCCAGAGCTGACCTGCTCCGACTGT
>VBAB01000882.1:213-2609 GCA_005888525.1 Alphaproteobacteria bacterium | reverse complement strand
CCGACCTCGGCGGAGATCGCGGAGCTCATACGCACCTGCGTCACACCCGACATGTTCGCCAAGCGCTACGGCCACGTCTTCGAAGGCGACGAGAAGTGGCAGGCCATGGGCAAGGCCAAGCCGAGCCTCACCTACCGCTGGAACTCCGGGTCCACCTACGTGCAGAACCCGCCCTATTTCGAAGGCCTCGAGGCCAAGCCCAGCCCGATCCAGGATGTGATCGATGCACGCGTCCTCGGCCTCTTCCAGGACAGCATCACCACCGACCACATCTCGCCCGCCGGGTCGATCAAGCGGGACGGGCCGGCCGGTGTGTACCTGATCGACCACCAGGTGCGCCCCAACGAGTTCAACTCCTACGGTGCACGCCGCGGCAACCACAACGTCATGATGCGCGGCACCTTCGCCAACGTGCGCATCAAGAACATCATGATGGGCGGCAAGGAAGGCGGCATGACCGTCCACTACCCCTCAGGCGAGTCCCTCTCGATCTTCGATGCGGCCATGCGCTACAAGGCCGAGGGCGTGCCGCTCGTCGTGTTCGCGGGCAAGGAATACGGGACCGGCTCGAGCCGCGACTGGGCGGCCAAGGGCACGCGGCTGCTCGGCATCCGCGCCGTCATCGCCCAGTCTTTCGAGCGCATCCATCGCTCCAACCTGGTCGGCATGGGTGTCCTGCCGCTGGTGTTCGAGGCGGGCCAGTCCTGGCCGGGCCTCGGCATCACGGGCAACGAAGCGGTAACCATTCGCGGCCTGACCGGGCTGAAGCCGCGGCAGAAGCTCACCGTCACCATTGCGTCCGCGGACGGCAAGACGCGCGACATCGAAGTGCTCTGCCGAATCGATACCGAGGAGGAGCTCAGCTACTACCGGCACGGCGGCATCCTCCCCTTCGTGCTGCGCAACCTCGCAAGCGCGGCGTAAGAAGGTAAAGCGTTCCGCCCCCTCGCGTTTTTGCGCAGCGCCAAGGCTCCAAAACCGGGGCGCCGCGTCTCACCCATTCGTGACTCGCACTTGATGTGAGAAATCCGGATAGTGACGGTGTCGGTGGCCAGGTCCTGCGGGGATCGTGAGCAGCCTGCACCGAAGAAGACGTCTCGACAAGAACAAGGATCAGTCCTGCTCATGCGGTTACTCGCGGTCATTGCCCTCACGGCCGCTCTTGGTGGCCTCTCGGAGAAGGCGCCTGCCCAAACTCCGCTGCCCGATACCGCAGATGCCGCAGCACCGAACAAAGTTGCGACCGAGCCGAAGGCGGTCGTCGAGCTGTTCACCAGCCAAGGCTGCTCCTCCTGCCCCAACGCGGACGCGCTGCTGCAACGCCTGGCCAGCCGCGATGATGTGATCGCGCTCTCCCTCCCCGTCGATTACTGGGACTACCTCGGCTGGAAGGACACGCTGGCGAGCCCGAAGTTCAGCGAGCGCCAGCGCGCCTATGCGCAAACCCGTGGGGACGGCGCCATCTACACGCCGCAGGTGGTCGTGAACGGTCTGGTGCACGTCAACGGCGCCGACGAGGGATCGATCAAGCGGACGATGGAAAAGACCGGCAAGACGGTCGCGACATCCTTCGTGCCGATCCGCCTGTCGGAGAGCAAGGACCGTCTCGTCGTCGAGACCGGTCCGGCGCAGCCGGGTGTGCCGGCCAAGGAAGGCACACTGTGGCTGGCCGTGATCTCCGCAAGCGTGACTGTGCCCATCACGCGCGGCGAGAACGAGGGCAAGACTGTCACCTATAACAACGTGGTGCGCGACCTGATGCCGATCGGCATGTGGAACGGCAAGCCGATGACGGTGCAATTGGAACGGCACAGCTTCATGCGACCCGGCGCCGACAGGTGTGCCGTGCTGCTGCAGCAGGGCCAGGCCGGCCCCATAGTCGGCGCGGCGCTCCTGCGCCAGTGCTAGCCGACCCTGATCCGGGCAGAGCGATCAACCTCCTGTCGACGTTCCTTGGCCAGCCGCGCTAACATCCGGTGGCGCAGTGTCCGATCCCGCAAACGAAGGAACGACGACGATGGCCTCCCCAATCCAGCTCGGCCCCATCACGATCCATCGAATCGTCGAGCAGGAGGTGCCGTTCTTCGATGCCTTCGAGTTCTTCCCGTCGCTGACCAAGGAGATGCTCGAGGAGAACCGCTCCTGGCTGCAGCCTACCTATCTCGATCCGGCCTCGGGCAAGATCGTGCTCTGCTTCCAGAGCTACATCGTGAAGACGCCGCAGCACAACATTCTGGTCGACACCTGCATAGGCAACGACAAGCCGCGGCCCATGCGCCCCAACTGGCACCAGATGAAGAGCGATCGCTTCGAGAAAGGCCTGGCTGCCATCGGGCTCGGCTTCGGCGACATCGACTTCGTCATGTGCACGCACCTGCACATCGACCATGTCGGCT
>VBAB01000882.1:0-200 GCA_005888525.1 Alphaproteobacteria bacterium | reverse complement strand
TCGCCGATCGAGAGCTCGCGTTTTGGACGCAGAAAGAGAAGGGGGAGCCGGCAAGCTGGCCCTGGATAACGGATTCCGTACTGCCGATCGTCGCCGCCAAGCGCGCCGATGTGGTCAAGAGCGACCACGAGTTGAACGACCTCGTGCAGCTCGTTCCCAGTCCCGGGCACACGATCGACCACTACTCGTTGCACGTCGGC
>VBAB01000881.1 GCA_005888525.1 Alphaproteobacteria bacterium | reverse complement strand
AACAGGCCGTCGCGCTCGGGCTTGAAGGTCCGGTAGTTGATGGTTTCCGGCTTTTTGATCTCGCCGTACGACCAGGACAGAATCTTCTCCGGGCTCGCGATCGAAATCCGGATCTGGTCGAAGACCTGCGCCGGGGCCTGCGGACTGAAGAGATTCATAATTTCTTGGTTCATCGTGTTCTCCTCGATCTCGGGCGGAGCGCACTCCGCGGATCGTCAAATTGTCCACGGGACGGCGCCCTCGCCGTCCCGCAACCTTTGAACTGTTACTCGGCCGCCTCGGCTCCCGGCGCCTGTTTCGAATTGTACAGGTCGACGTTGAGGCCGAGCGATCGCATCTCCTTGACCAGCACGTTGAAGCTTTCGGGGATGCCGGCCTCGAACGTGTCGTCGCCGCGCACGATCGCCTCGTACACCTTGGTACGGCCGGCGACGTCGTCCGACTTCACGGTCAGCATCTCCTGCAGCGTGTAGGCGGCGCCGTAGGCTTCGAGCGCCCAGACTTCCATTTCGCCGAAGCGCTGGCCGCCGAACTGCGCCTTGCCGCCCAACGGCTGCTGGGTGACGAGCGAGTACGGACCGATCGAACGCGCGTGGATCTTGTCGTCGACGAGATGGTGGAGCTTGAGCATGTA
This sequence comes from Alphaproteobacteria bacterium, assembly GCA_005888525.1. GTDB lineage: Bacteria > Pseudomonadota > Alphaproteobacteria > Rhizobiales > Hyphomicrobiaceae > AWTP1-13. The sequence continues at coordinate 1,480 of VBAB01000881.1, read as the reverse complement.
GATGTAGCCCACCGTCACCTGGCGATCGAACTTCTCGCCGGTGCGGCCGTCATAGACGGTCGACTGGCCGGAGCGATCAAGACCGGCGAGATCGAGCATGTGCTCGATGTCGGCCTCCTTGGCACCGTCGAACACCGGTGTCGCGATCGGCACGCCGTGCTTGAGGTTGGTGCCGAGCTCCATCAGGTTATCCTCGGACAGCGCCTTGATGTCCTCGTCGTCGCCATAGACCTTCTTCAGCATCTCCTTCAGCGGCTTGGTGTCGCCCTTGGCGTTGTAGAGCTCGACCGCCTTGCCGATCTTGAGGCCGAGGCCGGCGCAGGCCCAGCCCAGATGCGTCTCCAGGATCTGCCCGACGTTCATGCGGCTCGGCACGCCGAGCGGATTGAGCACGATGTCGGCATGCGTGCCGTCTTCGAGGAACGGCATGTCCTCGATCGGCACGATCCGCGACACCACGCCCTTGTTGCCGTGGCGGCCGGCCATCTTGTCGCCCGGCTGGATCTTGCGCTTCACCGCGACGAAGACCTTGACCATCTTCATCACGCCGGGCGGCAATTCGTCGCCGCGCTGCAGCTTCTCGACCTTGTCGAGGAAGCGCTGCTCCAGACCCTTCTTGCTCTCGTCGTACTGCTTACGGATGGCTTCGATCTCGGCCATCAGCTTGTCGTTCGGCGAGGCGAACTGCCACCACTGCGCGCGCGGGTATTCTTCCAGCACCGCCTTGGTGATCTTGGAGTCCTTCTTGAACCCCTTCGGGCCGGCGATACCTTGCCGGTTTTCCAGCATCTCGGAGAGGCGGCCGTAGACGTTGCGGTCCAGGATCGCCTGCTCGTCGTCGCGGTCCTTGGCGAGGCGTTCGATCTCCTCGCGCTCGATCGCGAGCGCACGCTCGTCCTTGTCGACGCCGTGGCGGTTGAACACGCGCACTTCGACGACGGTGCCCTGCACGCCAGGCGGCACGCGCAATGAGGTGTCGCGAACGTCGGAGGCCTTTTCGCCGAAGATGGCGCGGAGCAGCTTTTCCTCCGGCGTCATCGGGCTTTCGCCCTTCGGCGTGATCTTGCCGCACAGGATGTCGCCGGCACGGACTTCCGCGCCGATATAGACGATGCCCGCTTCGTCGAGGTTCTTGAGCGCCTCTTCCGAGACGTTCGGGATGTCGCGGGTGATTTCTTCCGGGCCCAGCTTGGTATCGCGGGCCATCACCTCGAACTCCTCGATATGGATCGAGGTGAAGACGTCGTCCTTCACGATCCGCTCGGAGAGCAGGATCGAGTCTTCGAAGTTGTAGCCATTCCACGGCATGAACGCGACCAGCACGTTCCGTCCGAGCGCGAGCTCGCCGAGCTCGGTGGACGGGCCGTCGGCGATGATGTCGCCCTTCTTGACGTGATCGCCGACCTTCACCAGCGGACGCTGGTTGATGCAGGTGTTCTGGTTGGAACGCTGGAACTTCATCAGCCGGTAGATGTCGACG
>VBAB01000880.1 GCA_005888525.1 Alphaproteobacteria bacterium | reverse complement strand
GTCTCGATGGGCTGGCTGACGCATCGAGTGCTGTGGGTACCCCTCATCGTCTTCCCGGCCGCGCTCGGGATCGCGGCTTTCTCCTTTGCCACATTCTCGCTCGAGCTCGCTGTGGTCTCCTGCCTGCTCGGCTGGACCATGCTGGCGATTGCCGTGATCGACGCCAGGCGGTTCATCATCCCGGACATTCTCTCGCTGCCGGCGATCCCGGCAGGACTGCTGGCGTCCGGCCGGTTGCTCGAGCCCTCGACGAGCGACCTCGTCCGCATCGACCATGCGATCGGCATGCTCGCCGGCGGTCTCGGCTTGTGGCTCGTGCGCGCGCTCTATTTCCGCATCCGTCAGCGCGAGGGGCTGGGGCTCGGCGACGTCAAGCTCGCCGCCGCGGGCGGCGCGTGGATCGGCTGGCAGAGCCTCTCCGACGCTATTCTCCTCGCCGCCGCGATGGCGCTGAGCCTCATCATCGTGCTGGCGGTCATGCGTGGCAAAGAACTCTCGGCCGCGGCCAAGGTTCCTTTCGGCTGCTTCCTTGCGCCGTCGATCTGGCTGGTGTGGGCGCTGGCCGCCTACGGCCAGACGCTATGATGCGTGATGGCGTAGGCCGCGGCGCCGGCAATGCTCAGCGCGCGCTGGTCGAGCGTGTCTGCCAGCCGCTGTCGCGTGGCGGCGGGAACGACATGCTGTGCAGCCGCGAGCGCAGCTCCTCGGCCACGGCGCGGGCATCGCGCGGGTCGCGGATCACCTGTGGGCGGATGAAGACGATCAGCTCGGTGCGCTTGTTGGCGCGTGCGTTGCTGCCGATGATTTCGCCGAGGATCGGGATCTTGTTGATGACCGGCAGGCCGCTATTGTCGCGGTTCTGCTGCTCGCTGATGAGGCCGCCGAGCGCCACCATCTGTCCGCTGTAGACGGAGATGGTGCTGGCAATGCGCCGCTGCGAGATGGTCGGCGTCAACGTCGGGGTCGCCTGGCCGGCAACGGCACTGATCTCCTGCTCGATATCCATGGTCACCAGGCCGCTGGAGTTGACGCGCGGGATGACCTTCAAGATCACGCCGGTGCCGCGGAACTGGATCGAGCTGACGATCGGCGCGTTGGGGTTTTCCACGGCCGTGGTTTGCGCCGTCGTGATCGGGACCACGTCGCCGACCTTGAGCAGCGCGGGCTGATTGTCGATCACCACCACCGACGGCGACGAGACGACCTTGACCTCGGTCACGCTCGCCAGAGCGTCGAGAACGACACGCGGGTCCGTGAGCGAGCCGACGATGAAATTCAACCCCGGATAGGTCGGGCCGAGCGGGACCTGCTGCGCATTGACGCTACCGCCCGCGAACTTCTCGCTTTTGAGGAATACCTGGACGCCATAACGCAGCGAGTCGTTGAGCGTCACCTCGGCAATGGTGGCATTGATCATCACCTGCAGCGGCGCGCGATCGATCCGGCGCAGCACGGTCATGATCCGTTGATATTCGCCGGGACTCGCCTTGATCAGCAGCAGATTGTTGATCTCGTCGGCGATAATGCGGATGTCCGGCGGTGCCGCCGCCTGGGTGCCCGGCTGCGCAGCGCCGGGGCTCGGCGGTGGCGGCGCTGCCAGCGGCGGAGGCCGTTGGGCCTGGGCCATCACCGGTTGCAACGGTCCTGCCTGCTGGCCCGGCTGCTGCTGCCCGGGCAAGGCCCCCGCCGACAACGGGTTGGAGGGCTGCGTCGCCTTGGAGGAGAGGCTCTGGACACCACGACCCGGCGCGACCTCGGAGCGCGAGCGCCGCGCGCCGGTCCCGCCGGTGCCCAGCGTGTCGTTCAGCAGCGCGGCGAGGTCCTGCGCCTTGCCGTTCTCGACGCGATAGACATAGAGGCTCTGGCCCGCATCGCTGGAACGATCGAGACGGCGGATCCACTCCGCCGCCATTTTCAGATGGCTGGATTGGCGCGACAGGACCAGCACGGCATTGAGCCGATGGATGGGCTGAAACCGCACCATCTTGGCAACGAGATCGCCCTGCTCGGCCTGCATGGTTTGGGTCAACTCGCCGATCAGCTCGTCGGGCGTCGAATGGGTGAGCGGGAAGATGCCCGCCGACTGGCCCTTGAGCCAGTCGACGTCGAACGACGCCGCCACGTCCATGAGCGCCTGGCGCTCGCCGGCGGTGCCGCGGACAAGCAACAGATTGCCGGTGCTCTCCGCCTTCAGCGATCCGCCCTTGCTGATGAAATTCTCGAGCAGGCGCAGCATGGCTTCCGCCGAGACGTTGTGGAGCGACAGCACGCTCACGCCGAACCCCGGCGCCAACGATTCTTCGCGGTTGAGCGAGACCGTGCTCACATCCCCGCTCACGGCTTCTCCGGTGGGAGCGATGCGGTAGCCGTTGCCGCTGCCGATCATCACTCCGTTGTTCATCTTCAGCGCACTTTCGAGCACCGCCAGAAGCTCTTCGCGCGTAACCGGCCGGCCGGTCGACAGGGTGATCTGGCCCTGGACGCGCGGATCGTAGAAGTAGGGCAGCTTGAGGGTGTCGCCGAGGATGA
>VBAB01000879.1 GCA_005888525.1 Alphaproteobacteria bacterium | reverse complement strand
ACCAACGTCGCCGCTTGCACGGTGTTCCGTCAGAGCCATGTCGGCCGGCTCGCCGCCTATCCGCTGATGGCCATGAAGGAAGGCATGATCGGCCTTGCCACGGCGGATTCCGGGCGCTCACCCAAGGCCGTCGCCCCCTTCGGCGGTCGCGAGGCGCGGCTCGGCACCAATCCGATCTCGATTGCCGTGCCGTCCGATCTCGAAGCGCCGTTCTATCTGGACATGGCAACCTCGGCCGTGGCGGCCGGCAAGGTGATGCTTGCCGTCGCGCGCGGCGAGGAGGTCCCGATGGGATGGGTGGTCGGCAAGGACGGCAAGCAGACCACAGACCCGACACAACTGCGCAAAGGCGGCGCGCTGCTGCCGCTCGGCGGCACGGAGGGCTACAAGGGCAGCGGCCTCGCCGCCATGGTGGAGGTTCTCTGCGGGCTGCTCACCGGTCTCGGCTTCGGCGTCGATCCCACGGGGCGGCACAACGATGGGTGCTTCATGGCCGTGTTCAACGTCGCCGCTTTCCGCCCGCTCGCCGACTTCAAGAAAGAGGTGGCCGAGTTCGCCCGATATCTGAAGGCCACGCCGCCATCGGAAGGCAGTCCGGGTGTGTTCTATCCCGGCGAGGTTGAGTACATTCGCGAGCAGCAGCGACGCAAGACCGGCATCGACGTGGAGGATGCCACGTGGGACAAGCTGCGCTCGCTCGCAAAGTCCTACGGCTTGGCTACCGAGCTCGGACTGACGTGACCCTCTCCCCTCGGCGAGAGGACGCGAGGAGGCGAGACAGATGACGCGGCAGATGGCGATGGTCGGCTTCCTGCAGGCACAGAACTGCACGAACCTACCGTGCTCCTGGCGTCACACGCAGTCGCGCGACGACGCCCATTCGGCCGACTACTACCAGGAGATTGCGCGCATCCTGGAGGCCGGCAAGTTCCATATGGCCTTCTTCGACGACCGCCTGGCCATGCCAGACCGCTACGGCAGCGATCACGCGCACACGGTCGAGTACGGCATCCGCGCCACCAAGATGGACCCCCTCATCGTGCTCATGACCATGAGCGCGGTGACGAGCAAGCTCGGCCTCGCCTCGACCTGCTCGACCACCTACTTCGAGCCCTTCGACGTGGCCCGCCGTTTCGCCACGCTCGACTTGATGACGAACGGGCGCGCGGCCTGGAACGTGGTGACCTCCGTCAACGACGGCGAGGCCCAGAACATGGGCCGCGAGGAGCACTTGGCCCACGACCTGCGCTACGATAAGGCCGACGAGTTCATGGAGGTGGTGCTGGGGCATTGGGATACGTGGGACGACGGCTCCATCATCATCGACAAAAAGACCGGCCGCTACGCCGACCCCACCAAGGTGAAGCGGCTCGATCACAAGGGGAAATACTTCACCTCGCGCGGGCCCTTCACGGTGCCTCGGTCGCCTCAGGGCCACCCCGTGGTCATTCAGGCCGGGGCCAGCGGCCGTGGCCAGCGCTTCGCCGGACGCTGGGGCGAGGTGATCTTCGCCGCAGCGCGCAACACCGAGATGGGCAGGGAGAGCTACAAAGCCGTCAAGTACGAGGCGGCGCGTCTCGGTCGCAATCCCGACCACATCTCCATCTGCAACATCCTGATGCCGGTCGTCGGCGCGACCAAAGCGGAGGCCGAGGACAAGATGGCGACCATCGCCAAGCTG
>VBAB01000878.1 GCA_005888525.1 Alphaproteobacteria bacterium | reverse complement strand
GCCGACGAGCATCAGGTCGGGTACCAGCCTGTCGCCGTTGCGCAACGGCAGACCACCCTCGGCGGCAATCGCCAGAAGGTTCGCCATGTGCTGGGTTGTGCCCATGCGTCCGGTCGCGCCATTGATGATGACGCCGATGCGATGGTCGGCCATGGCTGTCTACTCCCGATGAACGTTGCGGTTTGCGTACACCAGCGGTCGCCTGAACGCGGCACAGGAGGCCCGCAGCCGCTCGTTTTTCGAGGCCCGGTGCTAGCCGACGTGTACCGAGGCGTCCAGAGGACTCCGCATCGCCGTCCTGACACTGGCCGGGGAGGGGGCCGCGCGCTGGTCCGCGAATGACTGATACTCGCGCGCACCTATGCAGGCTCGCTGTTGGCCGAAACGGGCGGCCATTAGCAGGATGGTAACCATGTGTCTCTAGCTTTCGCCCTGTGTGGCCGGGAGCTGGCTATGGCAGTGTTGAACGCGGTCTCGATCGCGGAAATCAAGGCGCGCGGCAGCATCAAGGACGCCGATGTCCTCAAGCTGCGCCGCAACTATTACGATGATGGCAGCATCTCGGCCGAGGAGGCCGATGTCATTTTCGCCTTGAACGATGCCTGCCCCGTGCAGGACCCCGCTTGGGCCGACTGCTTCATCGAGACCATCACCGACTACCTCGTCGAGCAGGCCGAGCCGCGCGGCTATCTCACCGCCGAGAACGCGCAATGGCTCATCGAGCGCATCGGCAAGGACGGCCGGGTCGACTCCAAGACGGAGCTGGAGCTGCTGGTCAACGTGCTGGACAAGGCCCGCTGGGCGCCGCAGAGCCTCGTCCGCTTCGCCCTCGAGCAGGTCAGGGACGCGGTGCTCGACGGCACGGGGCCGCTGCGCTCGGACAAGAAGCTCGAGCCGGGCATCGTGTCGGAAGCGGACGTCGATCTGCTCCGCCGCATCCTCTACAGCGCCGGCAGCGACGGCAGCATCGCCATCACCCAGGCGGAAGCCGAGGTGCTGTTCGACATCGACGAGGCCACCACCGGTCGCGACAATCATCCGGCCTGGACCGATCTCTTCGTCAAGGCGATCGCCAATTGCGTGATGGCGGCATCGGGCTATGCCGCCCCGCCGCGCGAGGTCGCGCTTGCCCGCGACGCCTGGCTCGACCGCCGCGGCGAGCTCTCCCTCGATGCCATGCTGGGCGGCATGGCCACCGGCCTCAAGGGGCTGTTCGGTGGCTATCGCGAGCAGACCGTGGAAGAGCGATCCATCGCCCGCCTCACGCAGCAAAAGGTCGAGATCGTCACCCACGAGGCTGTGACCGCGGCCGAGGCCACCTGGCTCGCCGAGCGGATCGGACGGGACGGCAAGATGTCGCCCAACGAGCGTGCGCTGCTTGCGTTCCTGAAGACGGAAAGCCCATCGATCGACCCGGCGCTGCGAGCGCTGGTGGAGAAGGCGGTCGTGGCGGTCTGAACGGCTGCCGATTGAACGGACTTCGCCCGCCAAGCCCGCCGATCCCGCCGACCCCGTGCTGAGCTCGTCGAAGCACGCTTGGTGTCCGCGCCTGCCCTTCGACAAGCTCGGGTCGAAGTCGAGATTGCTACCCACCGCCACATGAAGGCGCTATCGTCCCACCAGCCGCGCAGGTTGGGGACGAGACGGGCATGAGCATCGAGGCATTGAAGAGGCAAGTCGCCGACGAGTTCGGCACGCCGGCCGTGGTCATCGACCTCGACCGCGTCGAGCGCAACATCGCCCGCGTGCAGCAGCTTTGCGATGCCGCGCACGTTGCCAACCGTCCGCACATCAAGACGCACAAGAGCCCGGTGCTGGCCAAGATGCAGGCCGCAGCCGGCGCCAAGGGCATCACCTGCCAGAAGCTCGGCGAAGCCGAGGTGATGGTGGAGGGTGGCCTCGACGACATCCTGATCAGCTACAACTTGCTCGGCGCGGAGAAGATGGGCCGGCTGGGCCAGCTGCTGAAGCGGGCCACCATCACCGTTGCCGCCGACAACCCGACCGTCATCGAGGGGTTGCCGCAAGCCGCCGAGAT
>VBAB01000895.1 GCA_005888525.1 Alphaproteobacteria bacterium | reverse complement strand
TGGCCACGACCGTCGCGCTGGTGGGTGCGCCGTCGACGAACGACATTTCCCCGAAGAATTGACCGGGCCCGAGAACGGCCAGCGTGATGACGTGGCCCCCGTCATCGCGCTCCACGCGGACGGAGCCCTCGTCGACCACGAAGATCGCCCGCAAGGGTACATTTCGCTCGAGCACGACCTCGCCGGGGGCGTACGTCTTCACGGGAGCTGCCGCCAGCAAGGCGCTCTCCTCTGCGGGGTCGAGAAATGCCAAGAACCTTTCCGTCGTCATGCCGTGACCTCACTCGCTCCGGGCCGAGCATCACCTGAGCACGTCCGGCCGCGTGATGCAAAGCGCTCCAGCCTCACCGATCCGGGGAACCTGCATCAGCAAGCCTCGCCACGATGGCAAGGGCCAATTTCGCGCAGCCCTCCCGGTCGGCAATCCTCGGCAATCCGATCTCGAGGACGAACCGGCCAACCGCCCGCAGCGGCCGGTCGCGGTTCTTGAGCGGCCGACGCGGGCGAGCGGTTAATGCCGATCATCTTCATCCGACGCGTGAAGCCATCGCGAAGCCGCCATATCACCCAAGGGACGAGACAGCCGCTGCTGCCAAAACAAACGGGCGGGGAAGCCCCGCCCGTTCGAGAATAACAATTCTTATAAGACGCCGTTACTTGATCAGGAAGTCTTCCTTTTTTGCCCTGCCGCCCTTGGTGGCGGCCACCATCCAGCGCGGCATGCGGCCCCGGCCGGTCCAGGTATGCTCCGGGTTCTTGGGATCGCGGTATTTGATGGCGACGGTGCCTCGCTTACCCTTGCCGCGGCCGTCCATCAGCTCGCGCAGATCGAAGCCGTGCTGCATGGCCATGGCGCTCATCTGATTGCGCAGTGAGGCCCGCGCTTCGTTCTGCTTTTGGACCTTCAGCCGGCTGATACGTGACTCCAATTCCGTCAATTCCGCGTACGACATTCTCTCGAGATCACTTGGTCTGCCCATTTCTCATTCTCCGGTTAGAATCTCAGCACTCCCGCGGAATATGAAATGCTTCGGTTTACAAAGGGTTGCAAGGATACAAACGTCGCAGGTCGCCACTTTCTTCTGCCCCGACACCTTTTGGAGCTCCGGTTCCTAGCAAAACTGCAGAAAATCCCACGAAAAGCCGCGATATCGCATTTGCACGCTTGGGTATGTGTGCGTTGCCGAGAAGATTTATTCTATTGCCTTTTTCCTTCTTTCAAGGGAGGAGCCGCAAGTCGGCCCTCGACGTCGCCATGGCTGAACACGACCATCGGGGGTATATTGTCGACGCAACCCGTTCCATGCACGGAAAGGCAGTTTCTCCATTCCCGATCGCAAATCGGCCGGCTGTGAGCAGGCTCTGGCCGCGCGCGGACGGACACGGTAGGTTCGGTTCATGAGCAGCGCACCCACGAGCGGCAAGCCGGCAGCCGACGACACGGCCAGCTTCGGCTTCAATGAGGTCGCGGCGGACGCACGCCAGCGCCTGGTCAACGACGTGTTCGCGAGCGTCGCCGGCCGCTACGACCTCATGAACGACCTCATGTCGGGCGGCCTGCACCGGCTGTGGAAGGACGATCTCGTCGCTTGGCTGGCGCCCCCGAAGACCGCGCGCCGCTTCGACCTGATCGACGTGGCGGGCGGCACCGGCGACATCGCCGGGCGTTTTCTCGAGGCCGGAGGGCCCGGCTGCGCCGCCGTGCTGTGCGACATCAACCCGGCGATGCTGG
>VBAB01000894.1 GCA_005888525.1 Alphaproteobacteria bacterium | reverse complement strand
CCTGGGGCCGGCGAAGCGAACGAGAATGCCGCCCTTCTTCACCCACTGCTCGACCCGCTCCTTGATGTCGTGCGGCATGGTGCCGATGTCGGCCAGCATCATCGCCGAGACGTTGCGCTTGATGAGGCTGTCGATCACGGTCGAGAGATTGGAATCGTCGCTCTTGGCGATCTCCGAGAACGGCAGCAGCGCACGCTCGATGTAATAGAGCGGCGCCAGCAGCGGCTGGGCCTCCTCGCGCGAGGCGCCCGACAACAGGCCGACGCGATGCCATTGCGAGCGGGCGTCGAGCAGGTGCACGGCGCCCGCCGACCGCTCGCCCGCGATCTCGACGCGCGTCACCTGGTTCCTGAGCTCGAGCGGCATGTCGAAGGTGGCAAGCGCGCGGGTCTCGCCGGCGCCCAACGTGAACGGCGCCTCGCCGAGGCGCTGGCCGCGTGCGGACATGGCATGCAGCGTGCCCGCGCGCGGGCCTCCCTCGGGGCGCAGCACCTGCGCGTCGAGGCGTCCGCCTGCCGCCACGCCGGCGACGGCGCCGAGCGCCTCCTGGCCGGGCCGCGTCTCCACCACGGAGAGTTTGCCGCCCGCGAGGCTCGAGAGCTTGTCGGCAAAGTCGCGCGCGGCGCCGTCGTGGTCGATGCCGTCGGCGAGCCAAACGATGGAGGCAACGCCGGCGCCGGTGAGCGCGGTGGCGATCGCCTGCGCAGTTGCCGTGCGGTCGGGCGAGAAGGGCTGGGGCTGCACGGCGGCGGCAGTAGAGCGGGCCGCGGCCGGTGCCTCGATCTTCAAGGTGATGGCCTTGGCCGCGTTGGCGGTGGGCGCGATGAGGACGGGGCGGCTCTGGCCTTCGGCTTCCGCGATCAGCCGCTCGATCATGAATGTGCGCGCGCCCCATTGCGCGGCGGCGGCCCAGCCGTTGTCGACGACCAGCACGACGGGGCCGGAGCCGGAGAGCGCCTTCTCGCTGTTGGGATTGAGCACGGGCTCGGCCAGCGCCAGGATCACCAGCGCGGCAGCCAGCATGCGGATCAGCGTGAGCCACCAGGGGGTCTGCGCCGGCGTCTTCTCGCGGTTCTCGATGCCGACGAGGATGCGGGTCGGCGGGAACTCGATGCGGCGTGGCCGCGGCGGAATGGTGCGCAGCAGCCACCAGATGACCGGCAAGGCCAGCAGACCCGCCAGCAACCATGGGCTGAGGAAGGCGATGGGGCCGAGCGTCATGGCGTGCCTCCCGCTCCCGTCGCCGGCGCAGACGTCTGCGTCTTCCAGCGGTAGTCGTCGGCCATGCCCTGCAGCCGCATGATCAGTGTGAGCAGTGGCTCCGATGCCGGCCGGTCAGTGTGGTGCACCAGGAACGACCAGCCGATGCGGTGCGCCGCTTCCTCGATCCGGGCGCGGTGCGCCGCAAGTCTCCTCTGGTATTCGGGGCGCAGGGTCTCGACCCGGTCGGCGATCCAGCGTTCGCTGCCTTCCGGGGCGCGGAACTCCATGCGGCCTTCATACGCCAGCGTCTCTTCCGCCGGATCGAGGACCTGCACCAGGTGGCCGGTGACGCCGCTCTCGGCCATCTCGTTGAGGCGCGCGGCAATGGTCTGCGGCGGATCGAGGAAATCGCCGAACAGCAGCGCGCTGGAGAAGCGGGAAAGCCGTGCCGGCGGCGGCAGGCTCGTCTGCACCGCGGCATCGCTCTCGTGCGCCGCCAGCGTCTCGGCGATGCGTGAGGTGGCCTTGCGGCTCGCCATCGGCGGCGTCAGACCCATGAGCGCGATGCGCTCGCCGGCACGCACCAGCAACTCGGCGATGGCCAGCGTCAGCACCAGCACGCGGTCGCGCTTGGAGATGGGTGCCAGGTGGCTGCGGAAGGCCATGGACGGGGAGATATCGGGCCACAGCCAGAAGGTATGCGCCGCCTCCCACTCGCGTTCGCGCACATAGAGGTGGTCGGAGCTGGCGGAGCGGCGCCAGTCGATGACGGTTGCCGGGTCGCTCGCCTGGAACTGGCGGAATTGCCAGAAGGTCTCGCCCGTGCCGGCTCGGCGTCGGCCGTGGATGCCGTGGGCCACCGTGTTGGCGACGTGCAGCGCATCGAGAATGAGATCGGGCAGTCGATCGGCAAGCCCGTGGGCCTCGCCTTCGAGCTTGAAGACGCCGCTCTGGCCGGTCCTTGCGGCCGCTGTCGTCGGGGAGCCTTGCGCTGCTGCCACCCCGCTCTCCTCCAGTGCCGCTGCCAGACGATTGATCACACC
>VBAB01000893.1 GCA_005888525.1 Alphaproteobacteria bacterium | reverse complement strand
CAAGGAACAGATTGCAGTTAGCTACAGCACTGTTTGAGCGGGCATATTTGGCCCGTTCGGAGACATGAGTGACACATTTTTGAGAGATCGTCAGTAGGCCTTGATCGCTTGGATGCCCTTGGTTTGAACGCGAGGTCGGGGTCAAGGATTTACCGCCCCGCGGCGACGCAGTCGTCCTTGACGCCGACCTCGCGTTCAAACACTTGGTGATCCGAGCGATCAAGGCCGTGCCCCGAACGCGCCGGACATCGCGGGCGCCACCGGCGCTGTGGCGGCAATGGGCGACAACTTCGCTTCGAACTCGGCCGGCGGCCGATAGGCGAGCGCCGAATGCAGGCGCTGGCGATTGTAGACCTCCTCGATGAAGGTGCCGATCGCGTCGCGGGCCTGCTTGAGGTCGCGATAGCTGCGGCCGTCGACTTCCTCCTGCTTGAGCGTCTTCATGAAGCTCTCCGCCTTGGCGTTGTCATAGGGATTGCCGATGCGGCTCATGCTGGGTGCAATGTCGTGCATCTCGAGCACCGCCGCGTACTCGCAGCAGGCGTACTGCACGCCGCGATCGGAGTGATGGACGAGGCTGCCTGGCGCCGGGCGACGCGCCACGATCGCCATCTGCAAGGCCGCGATGGCAAGATCAGCCCGCAGATGCGTCTCCATGGCCCATCCGACCACGCGCCGGCTGAACGCATCAAGCACCACCGCCAGGTACGCAAACTCCTCCAGCAGGCGGACATAGGTGATGTCGGCGACCCACAGTTGATCGAGACCGCTTGGCACAAGGCCGCGCGCCAGGTTTGCCACCACCCGCCATTCATGCCGCGAGTTGGTCGTCACCGGCACGAACGGACGCCGCCGCAGACATAGCAGATTGTCCTGCCGCATCAGCCGCAGGACGCGTTTGTGGTTCACCACCAGGCCATCGCGGCGCAGCTGGGCCGCGATCCGTCGATAGCCATAGCGCCGCTTGGCCAGCGAAACGCGCTGGATCGCATCGCGCACCACCGTCTCCTCCTGGCGTGGCAGAGATAGCCGCAGATGCCGGTAGTAGCCGGCCCGGCTCACGCCCGCGAGCACACACATCCGTTCCACCGTGAGTTCGCCTTGCGGCCGTGGTGACATCAGCGTCGCGATGAGCGCGTAGATGCCGGCACGCCAGGCCCGGCGCTCGGCCGGCGTGCTCCCCCGACTTGCCGCAAGGCTTGCCGAAAAAAATCCAGTTCCAGCTGTTGCTGCCCGATCTTGCGCTCAAGCTCGGCAATCCGCTGCCGCGCAGACTTATCATCCGACACCGCCAGCGGCGCTGCCGTCGCTGTCTCGCCAGCCACGGCAGATCGGCTCGGCCGCCCAGCGCGCCGCAGCACACCTTCCCGCCGGAACTTCAGCCGCCACTGGTACAATTTAAGCTTGGTTACCCCCAATTCGGCCGCCAAAGCCTCGATCGGCTCCCCGGAAATCAACCGCTCAACCGCGGAAAGCTTGAACCTCGCCTCATAGACCCGACGTTTTCGCGCAGACATCAGTTCTCCCCTTCGAGAACTGTTCCTTGTTTTCTTGTCTCATTCTCGGGATGCATTCCAACTTTCCCGAAATTTTCGGCAACTCATCACCCGGGCCGCAGGCACGTACGGAGCACTGGCTTTATGCAAACGACACCAATATTGCGCTACGCGTGGTGATCCGTCTTGGCGGTAACGCGCCATTGTCAAGGCACGGCCGCGGCGGCGCGCTGGCAAAATCGCCGAGGCAGCCGAGCTGATGCTCTCCGCGCCGCATGAGGTTGCCCAGATTCTATCAGCCCGACAAAGTGGTGGGTC
>VBAB01000892.1 GCA_005888525.1 Alphaproteobacteria bacterium | reverse complement strand
TGGGTGACGTCGTCGTCGGCCGTCACGGTGACGTCCGGATCGCGCTCGGTGGCGCGCCTGAGGGCCCGGTCGAGCTCGGGAGAGTGCGGATACGCCATCATGACCGGACCAGTCTGGGCGTTGAGCGCCTCGATCTGGCGCACGCGGTCGTCCTCCTTCACGGGCGTCGTCAGCTCGTGCTTCTTGATGCGGCTCGTGGCGTAGGCCTCGAGCGAGGCCACGCAGGCAAGCCCGGTTTGCCGACCACCCGTCCAGGTGGCGCGATAGGCGTAGTAGTAAGGGTTGGCGTCGCGCATGAGCACGGCCTCGGTGCGCATGCGCTCGAGGTTCTCGGCCGCCGTGGCATAGACCGCTGGCGCGTAAGTATCGGTGCCCGCGGGCAGATCGATCTCGGCCTTGGAAACGTGCAGGAAGCTCCACGGCTTGCCCTTTGCGCGCTCGCGCGCTTCGGCGCTCGAAAGCACGTCGTAGGGTGGGGCGATGACCTCGCGGGCGCGGGTCGGCACGGGGCGAAGCGCACGGAAGGGACGGATCAGGGTCATGTGCAACTCCCGTTCGTCGGTTGAGCTTTTCGTTTAGTGGCAGAGCACGCCCGTGGCAACTGCCTGCCTGCCGCGGCGAAGAGGTGAAGTCGTGAAATTGTGAAATCGTGAATACGGAGTCGAGCGCCGGGCGATCTCGCGAGTTGGCGACTTCACGATTTCACG
>VBAB01000891.1 GCA_005888525.1 Alphaproteobacteria bacterium | reverse complement strand
GCGCCTCCTGCAGATTGGTCCGCGCGGCCTCGATGCTGTCCCCTTGGCTGGCGATGTCCAACTCCGGGCAAAGGGCGACAAAGCCGTCGTCCTCAGGTTCGATGATCGCTGTAAATTGTCGGATCACTGTTTCAGCCTCTTGTCGCTAAGCCTTGTTATTGTATCTCAGCCAATGGTGACAGTGACGGGCTCACTTCTGCAAGAACCGATACCGCACCGGCCGCCCGCTCATGCCCTCGGCCGCGGTGAGGATGGCGTTCACGTCGAGGCCGTAGTGGCCGTAGAGCTCCGCGATGGAGCCGGACTGGCCGAAGTGCTCCACGCCCAGCGCGCGCACGCGGTGGCCGCATACGCCGCCCAGCCATGACAGCGCCTCGGGGTAGGCGTCCGTCACCGTGACGATGGCCGCATCGCGCGGCAGCGCGGAGAGCAAGTTCTCCACGTGCGCGCGCGCCTCGCGCCGGCCCTGCTCGCGCGCCCGCTGCGCCGCGTGCCAGCCGGCCGACAGCCGATCGGCCGACGTCGCCGCCAGCACGCCGATGCCGCGCCGGTCCTCGCCCAGTAGCCCCGCCGCCTCGATCGCCTCTGGCGCCACCGCGCCCGTATAGACGATGGCGAGATCGGAGCCGGGCTCCGGTCGGCGCAACCAGTAGCCGCCATCGATGATTTCCTGGCGCAGCTCGCCCGTCATCCGCCGTCCCAGCTGGTCGATCGGCCGCGTGGAGAGGCGCAGATAGACCGAGCCGCCCTTCTCGTCGCGGAGCCAGCGCGCCTCGTCCTCCTCTTGGCCCTCGCGTTGCATATAGTCGAAGGCCCACTCCATGATCACGGCCAGCTCGTCCACGTAGGCCGGCTCGAAGGTGGCAAGGCCGTCCTGCGCCATGCCGATCAGCGGCGTGCCGATCGACTGGTGCGCCCCGCCCTCCGGCGCCAGCGAGATACCCGATGGCGTGCCCGCCACCATGAAGCGCGAGTCCTGGTAGCAGGCGTGGTTCAGCGCATCGAGGCCGCGGCACACGAACGGGTCATAAAGCGTGCCGACCGGCAGCAGGCGCTCGCCGAACAGCGAGTGCGACAGCCCCAGCGCGGCCAGCATCAGGAACAGGTTCATCTCGGCGATACCGAGCTCGAAGTGCTGCCCGCGCGGGCTCATCTCCCACTTCTGCGGCGACAGCAGCCCGCGCTGCTTGAACACGTCCTCGTGCCCAGATTGGTCGACACCGTCACATCGGGCGAGGTCGTGACGATGCGGTCGGCCAGGGGCCCCGCAGCTCGCGCAATCTCGTCGAGCACGCGGCCGAAGCCTGCCTGCGTCGACACCTGACCCTTGGCCTCGATCTTGGGGAAGGTACCGATGGGCACTGGTTCGGCCTTCAGCCGCCGCGTGCCCTTGGCCACGAACGGCACCCGCTCGAGAAATGCCTCAACCTCTGTGGGCGGCACGTCGAGCCCGGCGAACTTGTCCCATTCCTCGCCCTGGTTGATGCCTTCGCGCGAGCGCAGGTCGCCCAACTGCGCCTTGGTCATCAGCCCGGAGTGGTTGTCCTTGTGGCCCTGGAACGGCAGCCCGAAACCCTTGATGGTGTAGGCGATGAAGCAGACGGGCTGGTTGGTCGGCGCCTCGTCGAAGGCCTCCAGGATGGCCTGCAGGTCGTGGCCGCCGAGATTGGTCATGAGGCGGGCGAGCGCGGCATCATCATGCCGGCGCAGAAGCGCCAACGTGTCGGGATGGATGGCGAGGTCGTCCTCCAGCTGTCGCCGCCACGCGCCACCGCCCTGAAACACCAGCGCCGAGTAGACCATGTTTGGGCAGTCGTCGATCCACTCCTTGAGGCGCTGGCCACCGGGCTCGGCGAACGCCCGCTGCAAAAGCTTGCCGTACTTGATGAGCACGACCTTCCAGCCGAGGTTCTCGAACAGCGCCGCCATCTTCATGAACAGCCGGTCGGAGACCACCGAGTCGAGGCTCTGGCGGTTGTAGTCGATGATCCACCAACAGTTCTCGAGCCCGTGCTTCCAGTATTCCAGCAGCGCCTCGTGCACGTTGCCTTCATCGATCTCGGCGTCGCCCATGATGCCGATCATGCGGCCCTTGGGCCAGTTCGGGCTCCAACCCTTGGCGTGCACGTAGTCCTGCACCAGGCTGGCGAAGCCCGTTTCGGCAATCCCCAAGCCGACCGAGCCGGTCGAGAAGTCGACGTCGGCCTTGTCCTTGGTGCGCGAGGGGTAGGACTGCGCGCCGCCGAAGGCACGGAAGTTCTGCAGCTTGTCCAGGCTCTGGTTGCCCAGCAGGTACTGGATGGCGTGGAACACGGGGCTCGCATGCGGCTTCACCGCCACCCGGTCCTCGGGCCGCAGGACGTGGAAATAGAGCGCCGTCATCAGCGTGACCAGCGAGGCGGACGAAGCCTGGTGGCCGCCCACCTTCAAGCCATCCCCGCGGTCCACCTCGTGGTTGGCGTGGTGGATCATGTAGGAGGAGAGCCACAGCACCTTGCGCTCGAGCTGGCGCAGCATCGCCAGCGTGGCCGCCCTCTGGGGTACCGAACCTTCCATCAGCGCGCTCCTCCGGGATTGCTACGCACCTCCACCTCGAAGCCGGCGCGCTTGAGGCTCGCCACCGTCTCGTTCAGGTGGTCGCGGTCGCGCGTCTCGATCACGAGCTCCAGCAGCGCGGCCTTGGCCGGCAAGTCGGAAAAGATGCGCTGGTGGTAGACCTCGACGATGTTGGCGCCCACTTCGCCCAGCAAGTTGGCGACCTTGGCCAGCTGCCCCGGCCGATCCACCAAGTCGATGGCGAGTTGCGTGAGGCGGCCCTCGCGCGCCAGCTCGCGTGCCAGCACGCTGGCAAGCAGGCGCGTGTCGATGTTGCCGCCGCACAGCACAAGGCCGAGCACGCGACCCTTGAAGCGCCCTGGCTCCTTCAGGACCGCGGCGAGGCCGGCCGCTCCAGCGCCCTCCACCACCGTCTTCTCGATGTTGATCAACAGGCTGACAGCTCGCTCGATCTCTTGCTCGGAGACCAGGATGATGTCGTCGACCAGGTCGCGCACGATCGCCTGCGTGATGCGCCCCGGCGCCTTGACGGCAATGCCCTCGGCCAGCGTGTCGCCGCGCATCGGCAGGCGCGTGCCGTTGATGGCGTTGTACATCGACGGATATAGCTCGGCCTGCACGCCGATCAGGCGAATGCCGGGCTTCAAGGCCTTGGCGGCCACAGCGATCCCCGAGATCAACCCGCCGCCGCCGATCGGCACGACGAAGGTGTCGATCTCGGGCGCTGTTCCGAGCATCTCCAGCGCCAGGGTGCCCTGACCGGCGATCACCAGCGGGTCATCGTAGGGGTGGATGAAGGTGAGCCCCCGCTCGCGCCCGTGCGCTTGGGCGAAGGCGGCGGCCTCCTCCACCGTCTCGCCCGTCAGCACCACCTCGGCGCCGTGCCGGCGCGTATTCACCACCTTCACCGTCGGCGTGTTGACGGGCATCACGATGGTCGCGGGGATGGCCAGACGATGCGCGTGATAAGCGACGCCCTGCGCGTGGTTGCCGGCGGACATGGCGATCACGCCGCGCTTCTTATCGTTCGGCGACAGCGCGGACAGGCGATTGAGGGCGCCGCGCTCCTTGAAGGAGGCGGTAAACTGCTGGTTCTCGAACTTGAGCCAGACCTTGCAGCCCAGGATATCGGACAGCGTGCGGCTCCAGTCGCAGTCGGTATCGACGATGGCACCGGTCAGCCGCCCGCGCGCGGCCTC
>VBAB01000877.1 GCA_005888525.1 Alphaproteobacteria bacterium | reverse complement strand
CACCCGATGCGTCCAGCGACTTGGATCGGCCGTTGCATGCGTGGAGAGGTCGACGATGGCCAATCCAAGCCGCGGACGCATCGCCCTCCCCCCTCGTTGTGACGAAGGCAGTGCCTTCGTCACAGGGGGAGGCGAAGTGGCGGCATGCTCGCAACATAGCCCAATTGCGCGATCTATCCATCCTTCCGATGCGGCGCCGCGTCCCGGCAACATGCCTGCACGCCGCCGCGAATTCATGCACTATGGCCAGGTGAGTCTCTGCACCGCGACCCCAGGACACAATGGCCGCGCCGACCTTCAATATCGATGCCTACGGCGACGCGCTGGTGGTGCTGGCTACCGCTGCTGTGATTGTGCCGGTCGTGCAGCGATGGCGGGTCAGTCCGGTGCTCGGCTACCTGGCGGCCGGCGCGATCCTCGGGCCGCTGGGCCTGGGCTCGCTGCAGAAAAGCGTGCCCATCCTCTACTGGGTCACCATCACCGACGGGGCCCACGTCTCCGTCTTCGCCGAGCTCGGCGTCGTCTTCCTGATGTTCCTCATCGGCCTCGAGCTGTCCTTCCAGCGCCTCGTCACCATGCGCCGGCTGGTGTTCGGGCTGGGCAGCCTGCAGGTCGTCCTGTGCGCGGCCGTCATCGGCGGCATCGCCGCGCTGTTCGGCAACGGCGGGGCGGCCTCGGTGATCATGGGCGCGTGCCTCGCCCTGTCGTCGACGGCCATCGTCATCGAGGTCCTGTCCGGCCAGCGCCGGCTGACGACTGCGGCCGGCCGGACGAGCTTTGCCGTCCTGCTGGCCCAGGACTTGGCCGTCGTGCCGCTGCTGCTCCTGGTCTCGATCCTGGGCGCGCGCGCGGGCGGGTCGCTGCTCGCCGGCTTGGCGCTGGCGCTCGCCAACGCGGCCTTGGCGATCGGCCTGATCGTCGTGGTCGGGCGCCTGCTGCTGCGGCCGCTGTTCCGGCTGGTGGCTTCGAACGGCGCAAGCGACCTGTTCGTGGCGGCGACCCTTTTCGTCGTCCTCGGCACCGGCTTCATCGCCGGGCTCGCCGGGCTTTCCATGGCGCTCGGCGCCTTCGTTGCCGGCCTGCTGCTGGCGGAGACCGAGTTCCGCAAGGCCATCGAGACGACGATCGAGCCCTTCAAGGGGCTGCTGCTCGGCCTCTTCTTCTTCACGGTCGGCATGGGCATCGACATCCGCGAGCTGGCCCGCGATCCGTTCTGGCTGCTGGCCTCGGTGGCGGGCCTGATCGTCATCAAGGCCGCACTCACCACGGGTCTTGCCCGGCTGTTTCGCGTGCCCTTGCCGGCGGCGATCGAGACGGGGCTGCTGCTGGGCCCGGGCGGCGAGTTCGCCTTCGTCGCCCTCGGCATGGCAACGACGCTGGGGCTCGTCGTGCCGACGGTTGCCAGCTTCTGCCTGGCGGTGACCTCGCTGACCATGGCGCTGATCCCGCTGCTGGCGCTCGCCGCGCGCCGCATCACCGAGCGGCTGGAGAAGCACAAAGGCCTCGACCCGGAGGTGACGGCCGCGCCGCCGCCCGGCAACAGCGGGCACGCCATCGTCATCGGCCACGGCCGTGTCGGGCAGATCGTCTGCGGCATGCTGGAGCGCCACCGCTTCCCGTTCATCGCCACCGACGTAGATCCCGCCGCGATCGCGCACTACCGCCGGCGCGGTCGCCAAGTCTACTACGGCGATGCCGCCAGCCTCGCCTTCCTGAAGAGCTGCGGGCTCATGGAAGCGGCGGCCGTGATCGTCACGATCCACACGCAGGCGGCCATCGACGAGATCGTCGAGGCGGTGCGCTCGCAGCGCCCTGAAATGCTGATCGTGTCGCGGGCGCGCGATGCCGAGCACGCCCGCCACCTCTACGCGGTCGGGGTGACGGACGCGGTGCCGGAGACGATCGAGGCCAGCCTGCAGCTGTCGGAAGCGGCGCTGGTGGGGCTCGGCCTGCCCGCGGGCCCGGTGATCGCCTCCATCCACGAGAAGCGCGACGAGTTCCGCCACGAGCTGCAGGAAGCCGCCGGCCAGGCCGGCCGCACCGACACGCGCTCCATCCGCGCCAAGACGCTGCGCGGGTCGTGACCGCAGGTGTCAGACCCTCCGGGTCTGACACCACCGCTACTCGTTAGCGCCTTGCGATATCCGCAACCTGGCCTTGCG
>VBAB01000876.1 GCA_005888525.1 Alphaproteobacteria bacterium | reverse complement strand
GAGCTTGCGGGTGAGGTTCTCGAACTCGCGCCGCAGCTCCTCGTTCTTGAAGATCTGATCGAACGTGGGCGCCTCGAGCCGCTGCAGCGCCTCGAAGGAGGCCGCCGAGTCCTTCATCAGGTTCCTGAGCTGGAAGCTCGCCTCCACCGTCTCGAAGGTGTTGTCGGCGATCCTGAGATCGTGCGTGGCGCGCTGACGCGCCTTCGCCACCTGCTCGCGCTGCTGCAGCAAATAACGCCGGTAGCCCTTGGCCGCGTCATCGGCGAGGCGCTGGCTGTCGCGGTTGGCCTCGAGCGCGCGCTTCTGGTCCTCGCGGTTCTCCGCCTTCAGCAGGTCGGCCGTCTTGAGGCGCGCCGCCTTGATGTCCTGCTCGATGGCCGCGAGCTTGGGGATGTACTGCTGGTCGATCTTTGCAACCAGCAGGTCCTGCGAGTGCACCAGCAGCGCGAACAG
Organism: Alphaproteobacteria bacterium; assembly: GCA_005888525.1. Classification (GTDB taxonomy): domain Bacteria; phylum Pseudomonadota; class Alphaproteobacteria; order Rhizobiales; family Hyphomicrobiaceae; genus AWTP1-13. Next base: position 276 of record VBAB01000876.1, on the reverse strand, counting down.
GGCGGCGTGCATGGCGAAGTACTTGCGGGCGGCGCCGATGTTCTCCCCCGAGGCGATCATCAACTTGCCGAGCTGGCCGTCGATCAGCTTGGCCGAGTTGAACACGGCGACGAGGCGGATGAGGTCGCCCGAGAGCACGCTGTCGAGCAGCAGATCGACCTGCTCCGGCGCCAGCTTGATACCGGCCTTGTCGAGGGCGACGACCACCTCGCCTTTGGCCTTGGCGATCTCCTCGCGGTTGAGCTCGATCTTCTTCTTGGACTCGTCGATGTCCTT
>VBAB01000875.1 GCA_005888525.1 Alphaproteobacteria bacterium | reverse complement strand
AGCGCTCTGGCAGGTTGTGCTTTTCGAGAACCGCGTTGGCACGCCCAATTTCCTCGAGCAGACCGGTCTTGGTTCGCACCCACTGCGACCGCACCTGCTCTTGGAGGTCGAACGCCTTGCGCTGTTCTGCAATAAGAGCGGCAGCCTTGACGTCGTCTCTCTCCTTGGCATCACGAAGCAGTTGTTCCAGCGGATGCTCGTCGGCCATGGGGTCGTACTCATGTTCCCAGAATTACCGGGTCGACCCTCCCCGATTTTCGGGAGCGAGTCGACAAATAACTGAAGTTTATCGCTGAATACTATGGTAACGTCGCTGATGCGCTTCCAACAAATCATCGAGATCAGCAAAGCGAATGCTGTTCTCATCGACGATGCGTCTCTCTCGTCCCGCAACGAGAACGTCGCCATATGCCACGGCGTGCAGTGGGACAACGCTGCAGCAGGTGCGCCCCCGCGCTGACCTCGACAGCTTCGATCAATGCGCCGACGCTGCGGCGTCTACGTCGCGCGCGGCAGAAGAAAGGCCAGTCTCATGCCTTGGAACGAGAGCGGTGGCAGCCGTCGCAACGGCGGCAGCCCACATCAACGGCCCGATCTCGAGGAGCTGCTGAAGCGCAGCCAGCACAAGCTCAAGCAGGCGATGCCTGGGGGCCCGAACTTGTCGGGCTCGCTCGTCTTCGGGATGGTGGTCGTCTTCGCCGCCATCGCCGCCTTCTTTGCCTTCAGCTTTCGCGTCGACCCCGACGAGCTCGGCGTCGTCATGCGTTTCGGCAAGCCGGTTCGCCAGGAGCCGCCCGGCCTTCACTTCCGCCTGCCCTATCCGATCGACGAGGTGCGGCTGCCCAAGGTGACGCGGCAGAACATCATCGAGATCGGCATGCGTACGGGCCTGACGGCGCGCGGTGCCTCGGGCGCCGTGACCAACGTGCGCGAAGAGAGCCTGATGCTGAGCGGAGACGAGAACATCGTCGACGTCAATTTCGTCGTGTTCTGGCGCATCCAGGATGCAACGAAATACCTCTTCAACATCCAGAACCCCGAGACCACCGTGAAAGAGGTGGCCGAGAGCGCCATGCGCGAGGTGGTGGGCCAATCCGACATCCAGCCGCTCCTTACGGGCGCGCGGCAGAAGACCGAGCAGGCCGTGCAGAAACTGATGCAGGACGTGCTCAATCAATACGGCGCCGGCGTGCACGTCGATCAGGTGCAGTTGCAAAAGGTCGATCCGCCGAGCCAGGTGATCGACGCCTTTCGCGACGTGCAGGCCGCGGCCACCGACAAGGAGCGGCTGCAGAACGAGGCAGCGTCCTACACCAACCGCATTGTGCCCGAGGCGCGCGGCGAGGCGGAACGCATCCTGCAGGGCGCGCGCGCCTACCGCGAGCAGACCGTGGCGGAGGCGACCGGGCAGACCGCCCGCTTCCTCAAGATCTACGAGCAATACAAGAAGGCCCCGGAGGTGACGCGCACGCGCATGTATCTGGAGACCATGGAGCGCGTGCTGGGCGGCAGTGAGAAGATCATCATCGATACCAAGCAAGGGCAGAGCGTCGTGCCCTTCCTCTCGCTAGATCAGATGCCGTCGCGCAAGGAGGAGAAGAAATAGGGGAAACTCCACAAGACGACCTAGCGGGGACCTCCGCGTACGCGGAGATGACGAGGCCTGCCAGAGCTACGCGATAGGGGAGTAGCCGTTGACGGACGCAGGCGGGGTTTCTGGACGCGGCGTGCTGGAGGGGATCGCACCAGCTAAGGTTGGACACCGAGGCG
>VBAB01000090.1 GCA_005888525.1 Alphaproteobacteria bacterium | reverse complement strand
CACGCGCACGGCCTCGTCCTTCACGGGGCAGGCATCGGCATCTACGTAGATGGTGGTGGTCATTCGGGTCAGTCTCTAGGGCCTTTCCGCCTGAGATGGAACCGACCCTACAAGCGCAACGGTCATCCCGGTGCTCGTCACCGGGATCCATCCGTCCGCGAAAGCCGGAGCAAGCTGATAGTTGGATCCCGGGCATAAAGCCCGGGATGACAACGACCCGCTGTGCGGCGAGAAATGAACGCAATCGGACGAGGGTGGCAGCGGCATCCGGGGAGACAACGAGTTTCACAGCTTGCGTGGCTTAGGCGTGGGCACCTCGTTCGGCGTCCCCCAGGTCTCCAGCCACGCCTTCACGTCCTCCCATGGGACGGCCATGCGTGTGCGACGGAAGTCCGCGAGCCTCCGCGAGATGGCCGGCTCCGGTGTCAGCCGTCGCCTTGGATTTCCTGGGCCACATTGGGCGCATCTTCGCCATTTGCGACTTCTCCAGCTGCAATGCCTAAACGATAACGGCCCGCGAAACCGGCGCCCGTGCAGCTACAGCATTGGCGTCGATCTGGCGATCAGTAGTCCAAGAAGCTCCACACCCGCGGGAATGCCCGACCGCTAGCCCAGTCGATCAAGGCAGAAGCAGCTATTCAGCCGCGACCCGCGTCAACTCGCCGGCCGCCACCATTTCGCGGCGCAGCCACTCGGGGGCGATGTCGAAGCCGTTCGGCCAAGTTGGTGCACCGAATTCGAGAAAAACGCGGGAGAAATAAGTCTCGTCCCGGAGCGGCTCGAGCATGGAGCCAGGCTCGCTGGTCATTGCAGTAAAGTCGTGCACGCCTTCGCTGCCGTCATTGAAGCGTACGCGCAGCCGAAAGCCGCCAAGCTTTTCCAGGTGCGTTACCTTAGTCAGCATCGAGACCTGCGATCCTCTCGGGTTGCTCGCCTGCGCGGGCGCGACGCCAGTTCTCGCGCAATTGGTGCTGGTGCGCCAGCGCCCACTCCTTCACAAGCCGTGCGGCTGCTCTTGGCAACGCTCCTTCAATCACCTCACCTGTATCGATCGCGACGTTCGCCTCATGCTCGGCGTACGCCGCTCGAAAGTGCGGTGGTGGATGATCCCGCACGTACATCCGGATAGCGATGCCGTAGAACCACGCGATGGTCGGCATCGCCGCCGGTCCTCAATTGTCCAAGAAGCTTCTGAGCTTGCGGCTCCGGCTCGGGTGCTTGAGCTTGCGGAGCGCCTTGGCTTCGATCTGGCGGATGCGCTCTCGCGTGACCGAGAACTGCTGGCCCACCTCTTCCAGCGTGTGGTCGGTGTTCATGCCGATGCCGAAGCGCATGCGCAGGACGCGCTCCTCGCGCGGCGTCAGGCTCGCCAGCACGCGGTGGGTGGTCTCGCGCAAGTTGGACTGGATGGCGGCGTCGATGGGGAGCACGGCGTTGCGGTCCTCGATGAAGTCGCCCAGGTGGCTGTCCTCCTCGTCGCCGATGGGCGTCTCGAGGCTGATCGGCTCCTTGGCGATCTTGAGGACCTTGCGCACCTTTTCCAGCGGCATGGCGAGCTTTTCCGACAGCTCCTCGGGCGTGGGCTCGCGGCCGATCTCGTGCAGCATCTGGCGGGACGTGCGCACGATCTTGTTGATGGTCTCGATCATGTGCACGGGGATGCGGATGGTGCGCGCCTGGTCGGCGATGGAGCGCGTAATCGCCTGCCGGATCCACCAGGTGGCGTAGGTGGAGAACTTGTAGCCGCGGCGATACTCGAACTTGTCGACCGCCTTCATCAGGCCGATGTTGCCCTCCTGGATCAGGTCCAGGAACTGCAGGCCGCGGTTGGTGTACTTCTTGGCAATGGAGATGACGAGGCGCAGGTTGGCCTCCACCATCTCCTTCTTGGCCTGGCGGGCCTCGCGCTCGCCCTTCTGCACGGCCTTGACGATGCGGCGGAACTCGGTGATCTCCAGGCCCGTCTCGGTGGCCAGCGTGCGGATATCCTCGCGGATGGTGTCGATGTGGCCCTTCTCGTGCTTGATGAACTGGCCCCACTTGCGGTTGCCGGCGCTGCCCATGCGCTCGATCCAGCTCTGGTCGAGTTCGTTGCCGAAGTACTCGTCGATGAAGTTCTGGCGGGGCACGCCGTAGCTGTCGGCCAGCCGCATCAGCCGGCTCTCCAGCGCCACCAGGCGCTTGTTGATGGAGTAGAGCTGCTCCACCAGGCTCTCGATGCGCGCGTTGTTGAGCGAGAGGCTCTTGACGTAGCCGATGATCTCGTCGCGCAGCTTGTCGTAGCCGCGCTGCTGCTGGCGCGTGAACTGCTCGCTCACGACCTGCATCTCGACCTTCTTGTCCTGCAGCTTGCGCAACTTCTTGTAGGTGCCGGCGATGTTGTCGAAGGTCTCGAGCACCTTGGGCTTGAGCTCGGCCTCCATGGCCGCGAGCGAGAGCGCGTTTTCGTAGTCCTCGTCGTCCTCCAGCTCGCCCTCCGGACGCGGCTCGCCATCACCGCCCTCGGCGGCGCCGTTGGCGGCAGCGGGGCCGGGAGGAGGTGGCGGCGCTGCCTCCACGGGAGCAGGCACGGCCGGCATCGGCGGCGGCGCCGCCTTGGCCTCGGGGCCTTCGTAGGTGGCTTCCAGATCGATGATGTCGCGCAGCAGGATCTTGGCGTCCTTCAGCTCGTCGCGCCAGATGATGACGGCCTGGAAGGTGAGGGGGCTTTCGCACAAGCCGGCGATCATAGCCTCGCGGCCGGCCTCGATGCGCTTGGCGATAGCGATCTCGCCCTCGCGCGAGAGCAGCTCCACGGAGCCCATGTCGCGCAGGTACATGCGCACGGGGTCGTCCGTTCGCTCCGTGGGCTCGGCACGGACCTGCGTCACGGCCGGTACGCTGGTGGCCGCAACCACCACCGCGCGGCTCGGCTCCTCCTCCTCGCCCGCGTCCTCCCCGTCCTGAGGCGCCGCAGCCTCCTCGGGGTCCTCGCTCTCGACCACGGTGATGCCCATGTCCGACAGCATGGACATGGTGTCCTCGATCTGGTCGGGGGACACCTCCTCGGAGGGCAGCACCGCGTTGAGCGCGTCGAGCGTCACGAAGCCACGCGCCTTGGCGGTCTTGATGAACTTCTTTACCGCCGCATCCGACAGGTCGAGAAGGGGGCTGTCCTTCTCCGGGGTGTCGGATGGAGTCGCGGCCTGGTCGTCAGTCTTCGCTGTCATTGCCATTCGATAACTCCCGAGCACGCGGCTGCGGCGCAGCGCGCGGAGTAAAAAATCACGGCAGCGCGATCGACGAATGGCGTTGCGCGCGAGCGCAACACACAGTCGGATCGCGTGCGGCGGAGAACCGCCACGCGGGCTGGATGCGGAAGGCTCCCAGTGCGTGAGCGCGAAGGCCGAGCGTCAAGCTCGCGTGTCCTTCAGGTGGGAGCCTGTGCAGGGATACACAACCTTTGCGCTCTTTTCCAGCTTTCTTTTTCTGCTCAAACGGCCAAGAGGGGACATTTATTCCGGGCGCCCCGCGCGATATGCATTGCATCGCTCTACCCCCTGTCCGAGCTTTGACTGAACGAGGTACAATTTCATTCTTCGCCGGTACCCTCGACTTCAATCCCGCGCGCGAGGCGTTGCTGGATTTCGGCGATCCGGTCCCAGGTTTCCTCGGTCGGCGCGGCTTGCCATTCCCGCTCCGCTGCGGCGAGCGCACGTTTCAAGCCAACCTGGGCCTCATGCAGCGCAACGGCGTGGCGCCAACCGACTTCCACATCGGGCGCCTCAGCCTCCGGCTCGGCAAATTTGTCGCTTCTGTGGGTGATCGCCCCCTCGGCCATGGCGACCACCTTGTCGAGCCCCAGCTTGGTGAGTTGGGAGCGTAGCTCCCCCCTGTCAAGGGCGATGTTCTGGGCAATGAGCTCGAGCAGCGCGTCGCGCAGGCGGGCGAGCGGCGGGGCGGTCAATGTGAGCTCGGCCACCGTCTCGCAATGCGCCTCCAGCAGCCAGGGATGATTGAGGAGGGTTTGGATCAGCAAGGCCTCTCGCGCGGGCAGCGGCAGGGTGCGCTCGGCGAGCCCGTTACCCCGCGAGCGAGACGCAGCGATCGGGCCGGCGCGGGGCGGGGCACCCAGCCGTGATCGCTCGATTTCTCGCGCCTCGATGCGCCAATCCGGCGCAGTGTTATCGCGGCGCTTGCCAACAAATCGGGCGTCGCGTCTCCCTTTCGAGCCGACGATCTCCTGCATTGCCTTGCGGCTTTTTGTGTACATCGTTTCGCGCAGCTCGCGCTGGTACTGGCTGCGCACTCCCTGGTCGCCGATGCGGGCGACAAGCGCCTGCAGCCGCGCTTCGAGGGAGGCTCGCTGCTCTGGCGTGACGGCGGAGTCGTTCTCTTGCTCTTCGCGCTGGATGAGCACATCGAAGAGGGGGGAGGTCTTGCTTTCGAGGATCTCCTGGAACGCGGCGGCGCCGTGTTGGCGGATCAAATCGTCCGGGTCGAGGCCATCGGGGAGGAAGGCGAACTGCACGCTGAAGCCAGGCTTGAGGTGCGGCAGCACGGTCTCGACTGCGCGGAAGGCGGCCCGACGCCCGGCTGCATCGCCGTCGAAGCAGAGGGTCGGCTCGGGCACCATGCGCCACAGCAGCCGCACCTGGTCCTCCGTCAGCGCCGTGCCGAGCGGTGCAACGGCGTTTGCGAAGCCCGCCTGCGCCAGCGCGATGACGTCCATGTAGCCTTCGACGACGATCATGCGGCCCTGGTCGTGGGCCGCGCCGCGTGCGCCATAGGCGTTGTAGAGGATAGCGCCCTTGTGGAAGAGCGGCGTCTCCGGGGAGTTGAGATACTTGGCGGGGGCATCCGCATCCAGCGCCCGGCCGCCGAAGGCGATGACCCGTCCCTTCAAGTCCGCGATGGGAAAAATGATGCGATGCCGGAACCGGTCATAGGACACGGGGATATCCTCACCCGCGACCAGCATGCCCGACGCCACCATGTCGGCCGCCGAGAACCCCGCTCTGGCCAGATGCTCCTTCAGCGCCGATCTGGCATTGGGCGCGTAGCCCAGGCGGAAACGGGCAACGGTGTCGGCGGTGAGCCCGCGCCGATCGAGATACCGGCGCGCCTCGGCGGCACCGGTCCCGGCGAGCTGCGCCTCGAAAAAGCGCCCTGATGCCTCCAGCAGCGCATGCAGCCGCGCGCGCTCGTCCTCCTGCTCGACCTCGCGTGGGCCGGCCTTCGGCACCGGCAGGCCTGCCTCCTCCGCCAGCCGCTCGACCGCCTCGGGGAAGCTCAGGCCCTCGGTGAGCATCACGAACTTGAAGATGTCGCCGTTCTGGCCCGACGAGAAATCGAACCAGGAGCCCTTGTGGTCGTTGACGAAAAACGAGGGCGTGCGCTCCTGCTTGAACGGGGAGAGCCCTTTCATCTCGCGTCCGGCGCGTTTCAACGCCACCTTGCGCGCCACCACCTGGCTGACGGGCAGCCGGGTGCGGATTTCATCGAGCAGGGAAGGCGGGAAGCGCATGGGGCTTTCGAATCACCAAGAGTGCAACCGCACTCCTTATGTGATTCGCTGGGTTTTCCCTTCTGCCCACCGCAAAGCGGGTCCTCGCCTACCGTTTTCCACAAGGCCGCCGCGCGGCGAAACCCGCTGGTGTTATTATTCCCAGCCCAGCGGTGAGCTTGTCGAACCGCGGCAAGGCGCATGCGGCCCGTCCTTCGACGAGCTCAGGACTGCGGATGTTCAAGTGGCGAAAACGTACGGCTACTTCAGCAGCTCCTTGACCAGCCCACTGGCTTTGCCGAAGTCCATGCGGCCGGCGTAGCGCTCTTTGAGGGCGGCCATGACCTTGCCCATCTCCTTGGGGCTCGCGGCGCCCACCTCCTTGACCACGGCAGCCACCGCCTCCTTGGCCTCGGCCTCGCTCATCTGCTTGGGCAGGAACTCCTCGATGACGGCGATCTCGGTCGCCTCCTGCTGGGCTTGCTCCTTGCGGCCGGCCTTCTCGAAGATGGCGAGCGATTCGCGCCGCTGCTTGATCATTTTCTGCAGGACGGCAGGGATTTCGGCGTCGGGGATGGCGGCCTTGGCGACAATGTCGCTCTGCTGGAGCGCGGCACTGATGAGGCGCAGCGCCGACAGACGGGGCTTGTCCTGCGCCTTGAGCGCAGCGTTCGTCTCGGCCCTGAGCCGGTCGCGCATGGGATCTCTCCGTTGGGATAGTCGACATCTAGGCCCACCCAAAGCAGACCACAAGGCCAAGTTGACCCCGTGGCTCCGTTCGCCTACCTAGCCCACTGTCATGCCCGCGTCGTGTCGTGTCGAAGACGCGCTTCCAGCACGAAGGCGGGCATCCACGCCAGATCATGGTGCAGAGCGGGGACTTGCGTGGGTCCCCGCCTGCGCGGGGATGACGAAATGGCCACCGAGGCCCCCAAGCCGTGGACGGAGACTCCCCTGACGGGGCGGCTCGTGCTGGCCGACGGCACGGTGATCGCGGGGCAGGGGCTCGGCGCCATCGGCTCGGCCGTCGGCGAGGTGTGCTTCAACACGGCCATGACCGGCTATCAGGAAATCCTCACCGATCCCTCCTATGCCGGCCAGATCATCACCTTCACATTCCCGCACATCGGCAACGTCGGCACCAACCGCGAGGACACGGAGACCTCCAACCTAGCCATGCGCTCGGGCGTGCGCGGCTGCGTGCTGAGGGCCGACGTGACCGGGCCCTCCAACTATCGCTCCGTCGAACGGCTGGACCAGTGGCTGAAGGTACGCGGCATCACGGCTATCGCCGGCATCGATACCCGCGCGCTGACCGCGCGTATCCGCGAGAAGGGCATGCCCAACGGGGTCATCGCGCACGAGCCGTCCGGCCAATTCGATCTGGACAAGTTGAAAGCCGAGGCAAGCGCCTGGCCCGGGCTCCTGGGGCTGGATCTCGTGCCCGAGGTCACGGCGGGCCAAAGCTACGCGTGGAACGAATCGCTGTGGGCCTGGGGCAAGGGCTACGGCCGGCAGGAGCATCCCGACCTGCATGTGGTGGCCGTGGACTACGGTCTCAAGCGCAACATACTGCGCTGCCTGGCAGCATCGGGGTGCAAGGTGACGGTCGTTCCCGCAACTGCGAGCGCCGAGGAAATCTTGGAGCGCAAACCCGATGGCGTGTTCCTCTCCAACGGGCCGGGTGATCCGGCTGCGACCGGCACGTACGCAGTGCCCGAGATCAAGAAGCTGATCGACTCCGGTAAGCCCGTGTTCGGCATTTGCCTCGGGCATCAGATGCTGGGCCTCGCCATCGGCGCCAAGACGACAAAGATGCATCAGGGCCACCACGGCGCCAACCATCCGGTCAAGGATTTCACGACCGGCAAGGTCGAGATCACGTCCATGAACCACGGCTTCGCCGTCGATCGCGACACGCTGCCGCCGGAAGCCGAAGAGACGCATCGCTCCCTGTTCGACGGCTCCAACTGCGGGTTGCGCCTAAAGGACAGGCCGGTGTTCTCGGTGCAATACCATCCCGAGGCGTCTCCCGGCCCCGAGGACAGCCACTATCTGTTCACGCGGTTCATCAACCTGATTAGGGTGAGGAAGGGGCTGGCAGTGCTGAACGAGTGCTGACAGCTATTTTTCGTTCGGTTCCACGGTGCTATGCTGCAGCCATGAACGAGCTTCCGCGCGAGCCCAAGACCCGTCCGACCACCCAAGGTGCCGAAGGCGTGCCGAGACTACGCTGGACCCTTGCGGAGTTCGAGCGGTTGACGGAACTCGGCATCTTCACGGAGGACGACCGGATCGAGCTGATCGAGGGGGAGTTGGTTCCCATGTCGCCCAAGGGCAATCGGCATGAGGTATTGCGCGACGAGCTCATGAACTGGATGATCGAGCGGTTGCCCGGCCAAGGGCTTAGGCTCTCAGTCGAGATCGGTTGGCGACCAGGCGGGGATATTTACGTGGAGCCGGACATTCTCGTCTGCCCAAGGTCGTTCAAGGGGCCAACGGTGCCCGCAACCGAAGTGCTGCTGGCGATCGAGGTTGCAGATTCGAGCTTTAGGTTCGACACATCGACCAAGGCCCGCCTGTATGCTGCGCTGGGCATTCGGGAGTATTGGGTGATTAATGCCAAGATCATGGCCACGCGCGTACATCGCGAGCCTTCTGCTGCGGGGTATGGCAGCGTGCTCGAGGTTTCCTCGGGCGAGATGCTGGTACCCGCTTTTGTGCCCTCGCTTGCCCTGAAGCTCGCCGACTTGGACACGAGGTAAACATCCCTCGCCGCTGCGGCCAACTGAATGTCCAGCCGCGTCCAGCCTAGCCAAGGCCGTTGCGCTGCAATATGAAGCGGCCTCATGCCGAAGCGCACGGACATCCAAT
>VBAB01000874.1 GCA_005888525.1 Alphaproteobacteria bacterium | reverse complement strand
CGCACTCGCCGCCCACGACGACCGCGAGCTCGAGCCAACCCGTTATTTCCTGCCGCGGTGAGGCGTTCCCTCTCCCCGTTCTTCACGGGGAGAGGGGTAGGGTGAGGGGCGGCCGCTTGCTCCGGCGCTTGTTGCTGCCCCTCACCCCGACCCTCTCCCCATTCTGAAGAAGAATGGGGAGAGGGAGCAGGAGAACCTACCCCTCCTTGAACGCCACCTCGCGACCGCGCCGGATGCTGGGCAGCAGCACGACAAGGAGGAAGAGCAGGCTCACGGCCAGGAAGCCCGCGCAGATCGGCCGCTCGAGGAATACCCACCAGCTGCCGCGCGAGATGATGAGCGAGCGGCGGAAATTCTCTTCCAGCATCGGTCCCAGGATGAAACCCAGGATCAGCGGCGCCGGCTCGCAGCGGATCTTGGTCAGGAAATAGCCGAACAGCCCGAACGCGGCCATGATCAGCACGTCGGCCGTGGTGTTGTTGACCGTATAAACGCCGATGCAGCAGAAGATCAGGATGATGGAGTAGAGCCAGCGGTAGGGGATCTGCAGGAACTTCACCCAGATGCCGATCAGCGGCAGGTTGATGACGATCAGCATAAGATTGCCGAGCCACATGGAGGCGATCATGCCCCAGAAGAGATCGGGCCGCTCCGTCATCACCTTGGGGCCGGGCACGATGCCGTGGATCGTCATAGCGCCCAGCATCAGCGCCATCACCGGGTTGGGCGGGATGCCCATGGCGAGCAGCGGGATGAAGGACGTCTGCGCGCCCGCGTTGTTGGCGGACTCCGGCCCCGCCACGCCCTCCACTGCGCCCTGTCCGAAGCGGGAGGGGTCCTTGGCGAGCTTCTTTTCCACCACGTAGGACGCAAACGAGCTGATCAGCGCTCCGCCGCCCGGCAGCACGCCGAGCAGCGAGCCGATGCCTGTGCCGCGCAGGACCGCTGGCCAGGCCTGGCGCGCTTCCTCCCGCGTGGGCCACAGCCGGCTGATCTTCTCGATTGTATACGGGCGCGCGGCGCCGCGCTCCAGGCTCGAGATCACCTCGGCGATGCCGAAGAGGCCCATCGCCACCGGCACGAAGCCGACGCCGTCCGCCAGCGCCGAGATGCCGAACGTGA
>VBAB01000873.1 GCA_005888525.1 Alphaproteobacteria bacterium | reverse complement strand
TTAGCGATGCGACGAGCGGCTCTTTACGGCGCAATGATCCCATCGAGCAGCTGTCCCCGCGTCTTCACCCCACCCCTAGCCCCTCCCCATCAAGGGGAGGGGAACCTCGTCGGCGTTTGCCGGCAGGTCTATTCTTGCTCAGCGCTGCGGTAGGATTCGCCGCGCTGTCGGTCGTAGCGCTGTGGCCGGCCGAGCAAGGGGCGCGCGCGCAGCAGGCGGCCGACCCGGTTGCGGCGCTGAAGGCACGCTTCGCGCGACCGTCCTTTGTCCCGAACCCGTCCGGCAATCCGCCGACGCCAGCGAAGATCGCGCTCGGCAAGCGCATCTTCGAGGACGCGGAGCTTTCCGCCACCGGCACCATCGCCTGCGCCACCTGCCACGATCCCAAGCTCGCCTTCGCTGACGGCGAGCCCAAGGGCAAGGGCGTGACCAACCGGCGCCTGGCGCGACACACGCCGAGCCTGTGGAACGTGGCGTGGAGCCCGCTGCTGTTCTGGGACGGCCGCGCTTCGAGCCTGGAAAACCAGATCCGCTTTCCGGTCGAGCATCCCGACGAGATGGGCTCCTCCCTCGAGAATGCGGTCGACCGCTTCTCGCGCCACGAGAGCTACGTGCGCGCGTTCGCGCAAGCCTTCCCGCGCCAGGACCCGCAGATCTCGCCGCGCACGATCTCCCAGGCGGTCGCGGCCTACGAGCGTACGCTCGTGTCGCCGCCGACACGCTTCGACCGGTGGGTGGCCGGCGAGGCGGGCGCGTTGTCGCCGTCGGAGGTCAGCGGCTTTGCCCTCTTCACCGGCAAGGGCCGTTGCAGCAACTGCCACGCGGGCTTCGCCTTCACCGACCACGGCTTCTACGACATCGGCCTGCCCGGCACGGACAAAGGGCGCGGCGCCGAGATCGGCCTTCCCGCCGCCGACCACGCCTTCAAGACGCCGACCCTGCGCGAGCTCGCCTGGACCGCGCCCTACATGCACGACGGCTCGCTGGCGACCCTGGAGGACGTGGTGCGCCACTACGAGAGTGGTGGCGTCGCCCGGCCGACGCGCAGCAGCGATCTGCCGGCGAACCTGGCGCTCACCGGCCAGGAGCGCGCCGACCTGGTGGCGTTCCTGGAGACGCTGTCGAGCGAGACGCCGCCGCAACCCTCGCGCGAGCCGTGGGTGAACGCCGCCGAGCCCGCCGGCCGTGCTCCGCCCGCCGACACGACGGTCGTGAGCCAGGTCAACAAGCTGTTTTCACCGCATTACATCCGTGTCAGGGCCGACCAGCCGCTGACCGTGCTCAACGACGACACCCGTACGCACAACGTGCGCATCTACGATTCTCGCTTCGACTACAACTCGGGCGCGCAGGAGCCCCACGAGACCGTGACGATCCGCTTTCCGGCCCGCGGCACGTTCGAGGCCTTCTGCGGCATCCACCCGTCCATGCGGCTGACCGTGGTGGTGGAATAACGACCCTCGACTGTGAAACTGCGCTGACTATATTGGGTCGGGGGATCACAAATGGAGCGCGGGTGGTGTGGACTGTCATGCGTTTGATATTGCTTATGTTTCTCCTGGCAACGGGCGCGGAAGCTGCGCAGAGGCGCGCTGAGCCCGCGGACCCTTCAGGCGCGGGGCGCGTGTTTCGCGATTGCCCGGCCTGCCCGGAGATGGTGGTGGTGCCGGCGGGCGAGTTCGTGATGGGGTCGCCGGAGAGCGAGAAAGGCCGCGGCAAGGACGAGGGCCCGCAGCGCAAGGTCACGTTTGCCCAGCCGTTCGCCGTGGGCAAGTTCGAGGTGACGTTTGCGCAGTGGGATGCCTGCACGACCGAGGGCGGCTGCACCCACAAGCCAGATGACCAGACCTGGGGCCGCGGCAAGCGCCCGGTGATCAACGTGTCGTGGGACGACGCCAGGCAGTTCGTGGCATGGCTGGCGAAGAAGACCGGCAAGCCCTACCGGCTGCTGACCGAGGCAGAATGGGAATACTCTGCACGAGCCATGACCAAGATCCCGGAGACGAATGTACCGTTCTCCACGGGGCAGACGATCAACTACAAGCAGGCCAACTACGACGCCAATTTCACGTACAACAAGGGCCCGCAGGGCATCTATCGGCAGAAGACGCTCGACGTGGGTTCATTGCCCAGGAACGCGTTCGGCCTGCACGATATGCACGGCAACGTCTGGGAGTGGGTGGAGGACTGCTATAAGGACAGCTATGCCGGCGCGCCGACGGACGGCTCCGCCGTCACATCGCCAAATTGCAGTCTCCGTATCCTGCGCGGCGGTGCCTGGAACTACTATCCTCGCCTGCTCCGCTCCGCGTACCGCTATGCGACTGCCGCGGGCGTCCGCACGGAGAACGCCGGCTTGCGTGTTGCCAGAGCGCTGTAGCCTCATGTAACCAGCAATTAGGCAGC
>VBAB01000872.1 GCA_005888525.1 Alphaproteobacteria bacterium | reverse complement strand
GCAGGTACTTGAGGCCGCAGTCGGGCGCCACGACGATGCGCTCGGCCGGCACGTGCGCCAGCCCGCGGCGGATGCGCTCTGCGACCGCCAGCGGCGTCTCCACCGTCATGTCGCCGAGATCGAGCACGCCGAGCAGTATGGTCTTGCTCGGCAGCTTCTGCAGCACCGCGCAATCGAGCTTGGCTTGCGCCGTCTCGATGGAGATCTGCTGCACCTTGGAGGCCTCGAACTCCGGCAGGAAGGAGTAGGCCGGCGGGCGGTTGTGGATGACGGCCGCGTAGCCGAAGCAGATGTGCACGGCAGTCGTGCCGGTCACGCCGGCAAGCGCGCGGTCAAGCACCCGCACCCCGTGCTGCCTGGCCTTCTCGGCGCGCGCCTGCATGTAGGGCTCGTCGACCTGCACGATGTCCGCACCGGCGGCGAACAGGTCCTTGATCTCCTCGTTCACGGCCGCCGCATAATCGAGCCCCAGCGCCACCTCGTCCTTGTAGTAGTCGTCCTGCGCCTGCTGGCTCATCGTGAAGGGGCCGGGCACCGTGATCTTGATGGGCTTATCGGTGTTGGCGCGCAGGAACTGCACGTCGCGCACCTGCACCGGATGGCGGCGCCTGACCGGTCCGACGACGCGCGGCACTGGGTTTGGATGCCCGCTGCGGTCGAGCGCGGTGCCGGGGTTGTCGATGTCGACGCCGTCGAGCGCAGTGGCGAAACGGTTGGAATAGCTCTCGCGCCGCATCTCGCCGTCGGTGATGATGTCGAGGCCGGCGCGCTCCTGGTCGCGGATAGCGAGCAGCGTGGCGTCGTCCTGCGCCTGCTCCAGCCACTCCGGCGCCACGCGCCACAGCTCCTTCGCCCGCACGCGCGGTGGGAAGCGCTTGCCCAATTTTTCTCGGTCGATCAGCCAGTCGGGCTGCGCGTAGCTCCCCACCAGCGTCGTCGGCAGCAGCGGCAGCATGCGTTCCTCCGTCTCCAACGTGTCATCCCGGGCCTTGTGCCCGGGATCCAGCCATCAGCGGGCGCCGGGGCAAGCCGAGGGATGGATCCCGGTGACAAGCACCGGGATGACACCCTACAGTTCTTTGCGCACGATGGCCGCGCCCTCGCTCAGCGCCTTCAGCTTGGCGAACGCCGCCGCGCGCGGCAGATACTTCATGCCGCAATCGGGCGCCGGGATCAGCTTATCGGGAGCCACGAATTTCAGGCCGGCGCGGATGCGCTCGGCGACCACTTGTGCTGTTTCGGCCTTCGGATCGTTGAGATCGATGACCCCGAGCAGCACCTTCTTCGGCGCCAGGTCGGCCAGAACGCCCAGATCGAGCTTCGGCTGCGCCGCCTCGATGGAAATCTGCTGGGCCGTGCTGTCGGCCAGTTGCGGCAGGAACGAGTAGCCGACCGGCTTGGTCTCGCCCGGCACCAGCGCCGCGTAGCCGAAGCACAGGTGCACGATGGTCGGCACCTTCAGCCCCTCCAGCGCGCGGTTGATGGCCTTGACGGCCACGCGCTTGGCGGCGTCGGGATCGTTGCGCAGCCAGGGCTCGTCGAGCTGGATGACGTCGGCGCCGGCCCGCTCCAACTCGCGCGCCTCCGCGTTCACGGCGATGGCGTAGTCCATCACCATCTCCTCCTCGTCGCCGTAGAACTCGTTCACCGCCTGCTGGCTCATGGTGAAGGGGCCCGGCAGCGTGATCTTGGCGACCCGGTCGGTGTTGGCGCGCAGGAACTGCATGTCGCGCACCTCCACCGCACGCGTGCGGCGGATCTTGCCGACGACCCGCGGCACCGGCGTCTGATGACCCGATCTCGCCTTCACGTGCCCCGGCTTCTCGGTGTCGATGCCCTCGAGCGCGGTGGCGAAGCGGTTGGAGTAGCTCTCGCGGCGGATCTCGCCATCCGTGATGATGTCGACGCCGGCGCGCTCCATGTCGCGGATGGCGAGCAAGGTCGCGTCGTCCTGCGCCTGCTCCAGCCATTCGGGGCCGACGCGCCAGATGTCCATGCGCACG
>VBAB01000890.1 GCA_005888525.1 Alphaproteobacteria bacterium | reverse complement strand
GTTCCAGGTCACCGACCGCATCTACCAGGTGCGCGGCTTCGATATCTCCAACATGACGATCATAGAGGGCAGCCGCGGCGTCATCGTCATCGATCCCTTGGTCTCCAGCGAAATCGCCCGCGCCGGCATCGAGCTCTACTTCCAGCATCGCGGGCGCAAGCCGGTGACGGCGGTGATCTACAGCCACTCCCACGTCGACCATTTCGGCGGCGTACGCGGCGTCATCGACGAGGCGGACGTGAAGGCCGGCAACGTCGTCATTATCGCGCCGGACAAATTCATGGAGGAGGTGACCAAGGAGACCATTCTGGCCGGCACGCCGATGCTCCGCCGCGCCATGTTCCAGTTCGGCGGCCTGCTGCCCAAAGGCCCGCGGGCGCAGGTCGATGCCGGCCTCGGCAAGGTCATCTCGCGCGGCACCGTCACGCTGATCCCACCGACGCAGATCATCAAGCAGCCGATCGAGGTGCACACCATCGATGGTGTCGAGATGATCTTCCAGCTCACGCCCGACACCGAGGCGCCGGCGGAGATGCACATGTTCTATCCGGGACTGCGCGCGCTCAACCTGGCCGAGAACGCCACCCACAACCTGCACAACATCTATCCCATCCGCGGCGCGCAGGTGCGCGATGCCAACGCCTGGGCGAAATACCTCAACGAGGCGCGCGACCGCTTCGCGACCAAAGCCGACGTGGTGTTCGCCCAGCATCACTGGCCGGTATGGGGCAACGCGCGCCTGCTCGACTACCTCGCCAAGCAGCGCGACACCTACAAGTACCTGCACGACCAGACGCTGCGGCTCATGAGCCACGGCCTCAAGGCGAGCGAGATCGCCGAGCGGCTGGCGCTGCCCAAGAGTCTGGAGAAAGAGTGGCACGTGCGCGGCTACTACGGCACCTTCAGCCACAACGCCAAGGCCGTCTACCAGCGCTATCTCGGCTGGTACGACGCCAACCCGGCCAACCTCAATCCGCTTCCGCCCGTCGAGCGCGCCAAGAAGACCATCGCCTACATGGGCGGCGCGGCCGCGGCGATCGCGCGGGCACGCGAGGACTTCGCCAAGGGCGAATACCGCTGGGTGGCGGACGCCATGAGCCAGGTCG
>VBAB01000889.1 GCA_005888525.1 Alphaproteobacteria bacterium | reverse complement strand
GAGGTAGATCCCGATCGATAGTGCTCATACTCTCTGCATGGCGACGACGCTTTCCAACATCTACTCGGGCACCCAGCCAACAGCGTTCGCCAACAAGATTGGTCGCACGCAACCGCTCATCGGTGGCAGCGGCAGACCACAGCGCCGACTTTCCGGCACGCCGACATCCTTCAATATGCGCCCTCGATGGTCGCGGCTGCCGAGCGCCTGATCGCGGAATGGCGCGCGATGCCGACCGGATCGATGCACGCAATTGACGATGACATGACTCGTGTCACTTTCCAGGTCACGATGCTCACGGGTGGTGACGCGGCGGAGGGAGAAGGCCTCGAGCGCTCCAATCAGACCTATATCGGCCCGATAGCCTGGCCACTCCTCTATGCGCCGTTCCGCCTGCCGAATTGGCTGCCGTTTCCGGGAAATCCGGAAGGCATCGCGCGGAAGGAACATGCGGGAGGCGGTTGAACGCATCGTGCGCTCCCCGCGCGGCAAACTCGGCAATCGCGACGACATCCATCCTGGAGCGCCTGCTGCGGGCAAAGAATCCAGATACGGGCGAGGCCATGTCCGACGTCCAAGTCGTCGACAATCTACTGACCTTTTTGCTCGCGGCCTGGCTCCCGACACCGAGCGTTTACGCATGATGGGATTCCCCTTGCTGGCATCCACTGGAGGCGATGCGCAGCAACGACAGTCCCGCTGACGCGGGCACGCTCAGGTGGTAGCGGCATCCGCGGGAGCAAGCAATGCGCCGATAACCCCCAAACGCTAAGAGGCGGCCGCTTGGAAGCGACCACCTCTCGACGCGATCGGCGAACTTGGGGTTTACCAGACCGCGCTAAAGCGCTGCTTACGCGGACAGTTCGGATTGCACAAGCCGCGGCTGGAGCTCATGCCCCGGGCGAGCTTGCGGGCTGCTTGACGATGTTGCTGACTTCCAGAATGGGTTCCATTGACTGCAGTCCTACCGGCTGAAGACCACCGCCGGATCGATGCGTATTACTTTGAAGATGGCGCTGACCGCTGCCAGCACGCACATGGCAATCGTCAACACCAACAGGCCCCAGACCAGATTGAACGTCATGGCGATCGGCAGGAGGTCGCGGAGAAGATAGCTGACCACCACTGCCACCACCATGCCCACGCAATAGCCCATGATGGCACTGAGCACCGCCTGCCACAAGATGACCTTGCGGATGAAGCCGGAGGATGCGCCGAGCGCG
>VBAB01000888.1 GCA_005888525.1 Alphaproteobacteria bacterium | reverse complement strand
CACCGCATTGGGCGTGGCGAGATCGGCGAGACTGCCTTGCACGATATCCCAGGGCAGCGTCTTGTTGGTCGCGATGTCGAAGCCGATCAGCAGCGCGGAGGCCGTCCCGCAGGTACCTGTCTCGCTCGAACAGCCCGTCTTGTCCGAACCCGAGCTCTGGCCCAGCCTGCGCCAGTTGATGAAGCTGACCACGAGGTCTTCGGCGCTTTTCACGCCGGGCGTCGACAAGACGGCGTGCCGCTCGCGACCGGGCAGGAGTACGGGAAGATCGAAGCTCTTGGTGCCGCCGGGCAGCACCCACAGATCGGCCTTG
>VBAB01000887.1 GCA_005888525.1 Alphaproteobacteria bacterium | reverse complement strand
CTGCCATTGCCTAGGTCCTCCAAGCTCGCTGCTGCCGGCGTGACGGTGGTGGCTGCTTACCCCTCGCAAGGCACGGGCAGCGTCTCACCGACGCTCGGGAAGTACTTCTTGCAGTCGGTCGGCTTGGCGCCGGGGCCGGCGGGAGCCTTCTCGACCGTCTTGATCGGCGGTGTTGCCTGGGGCTGTCCCGTTTGGTCATCGTCGGGCCTGCTCACGATCTGCAGCTCGGTGGTGGGTTTCAGCTTGGCGAATGCCGGCAGCGTCTCGCAGTCGACGACGACAGGGGCCTCCGCGGCGTCGGCGCGCCAGGTGCCCTCGGCCTCGTACCAGCGGTTGCTGCCGTAGAACCAGGTCCCGTCCTTGAACGTCCAAAGCGGTTGCTGCCGTAGAACCAGGTCCCGTCCTTGAACGTCCAA
>VBAB01000886.1 GCA_005888525.1 Alphaproteobacteria bacterium | reverse complement strand
AGGCCTGACTGGGCCAGGATCTGCTTGCCCAGATCGACGTTGGTGCCCTCCAGCCGCACCACCAGCGGCACCTTGATGGCCATCTCCTTGGCCGCGGCCACTACGCCCTCGGCGATGATGTCGCAGCGCATGATGCCGCCGAAGATGTTGACCAGGATGCCCTTCACGCTGGGGTCGGACAGGATGATTTTGAAGGCCGCCGCCACCTTCTCCTTGGATGCGCTGCCGCCGACGTCGAGGAAGTTGGCGGGCTCCAGGCCGTAGAGCTTGATGATGTCCATGGTGGCCATGGCGAGGCCGGCGCCATTGACCATGCAGCCGATCTGGCCGTCGAGCTTCACGTAGTTCAGATCGTACTTGGAGGCTTCCACCTCGGCCGGGTCCTCCTCGGCGATGTCGCGCAGCTCGGCCACGTCCTTGTGGCGGAAGAGCGCGCTGTCCTCGAAGTTGATCTTGGCGTCGAGGCAGGTGAGCTTGCCGGCCTTCGTCACCACCAGCGGGTTGATCTCGAGCAGCGCCATGTCCTTGTCGACGAAGGCCTGATAGAGCTGGCCGACCAGCTTCACGCACTGGTCGATCTGTCCCGCTTCGAGCTTGAGCGCGGAGGCGATCTTGCGACCGTGGAAGCCGGAATAACCCGAGGCCGGATCGATCGAGAGCGTGACGATCCTGTCGGGCGTGTCGTGCGCCACCTTCTCGATGTCCATGCCGCCTTCGGTGGAGACGATGAAGGAGATGCGCGAGGTGGCCCGGTCGACCAGCGCCGAGAGATAAAGCTCGCGCGCGATGTCGCAGCCGTCCTCGACGAACAGGCGCTTGACGACGCGGCCGGCCGGCCCCGTCTGGATCGTCACCAGCGTCTTGCCCAGCATCTGCTGGGCGAACGTCTTGACCTCGTCGATCGATTTGGCGAGGCGCACGCCGCCCCTGTCGCCGGCGTCCGGCTCCTTGAATGTGCCCTTGCCGCGGCCGCCGGCGTGGATCTGCGCCTTCACCACCCAGACGGGGCCGGGCAGCGCCTGCGCAGCCTTCACCGCTTCCTCCGCCGTAAATGCCGGCGCGCCCTGCGCCACCGGCACCCCATACTGACGCAGCAGCTGCTTGGCCTGGTACTCATGGACATTCATGGGGTCGATCCGGCTTGGACGGTCAAACGGCGCTGCGCGAGGCAATCATCTCGATCTCGACCTTGGCGCCCATCGGCAGCGCCGCAACGGCAATGGTCGAGCGCGCGGGGTAGGGCTCGCCGACAAAGCCTTTGTAGACCTCGTTGACGACGGCGAAATCGCCCATGCTGGTGAGGAAGATCGTGGTCTTGACCACGTGGCCGAAGGTCAGGCCAGCGGCGGCGAGGATGGTCTTCAGGTTTTCGAGCGACTGCCTGGTCTGGGTGGCGATGTCGCCCTCGACCAGCTTTCCTGTTGCAGAATCGAGCGGGATCTGGCCGGAGACGAAGACGAGGTCGCCGCTCTCGACAGCCGCCGAGTAGGGGCCGATGGCCTTGGCCTTCGGCGTCGTGATGGCCTTCTTGGGCATCGTGCGTCCCTCAACCGGCCAGATGCGGCGCAATCTTGGTGCAGGCCTCGATCAGCCCCTTCACGGACTCGACCGACTTCTGGAACATCGCCCGCTCCGCGGCATTGAGGTCGATCTCCACGATCTTCTCGATGCCGTTGGCGCCGACAACCACCGGCACGCCGACGTACATGCCCTTCACCCCGTACTCGCCATTCAGATAGGCGGCGCAGGGGAGCACGCGGCGCTTGTCCTTGAGGTAGCTCTCGGCCATCTGAATGGCGGAGGAGGCCGGCGCGTAGAAGGCGGACCCGGTCTTCAGCAGGTTGACGATCTCGCCGCCGCCCTTGCGCGTGCGATCGATAATGGCGTCGAGCCGCTCCTGCTTGAGCCAGCCCATCTTGACGAGGTCGGGTAGCGGGATGCCGGCAACCGTGGAATAGCGGGCAATCGGCACCATGTCGTCGCCGTGGCCGCCCAGCACCAGTGCCGTCACGTCCTCGACCGACACCTTCAGCTCCTCTGCGAGGAAGGTGCGGAAGCGGCCGGTATCGAGAATGCCGGCCATGCCGATGACCTTGTTCTTAGGCAGCCCGCAGGCCTTCTGCAGCGCCCACACCATGGCATCGAGCGGATTGGTGATGACGATGACGAAGGCGTTGGGCGCGTATTTCTTGATGCCGGCCCCCGCCTGGTCCATCACCTTGATGTTGATGCCGAGCAGGTCGTCGCGGCTCATGCCGGGCTTGCGGGGCACCCCGGCGGTAATGATGACGACGTCGGCGCCCTCGATCTCGGCATAGGCGTTGGCGGGCTTGATTTTCGCATCGAACCCCTCGATGGCGCCGGCCTGCGAGATGTCGAGGCCCTTGCCTCCA
>VBAB01000885.1 GCA_005888525.1 Alphaproteobacteria bacterium | reverse complement strand
CCATCGTTCAGAGCGCGATTGAAGATTTCGCCCAGCAGCTGGCGACAGTCATCAAACGGTTTCTGCGGCTAAAGGCGTGGCACGAGACAGATTGCATCGTAATTGGCGGCGGCTTTCGCGCCGGCCGTGTTGGCGAGCTGGCTATTGCGCGCGCTGCGCTCCTCCTGAGGCAGGGCGATGTCACCCTCGATCTCGAGCCCATTCACAGCGACCCTGATGAAGCGGGTCTCATTGGCGCTGCACATCTGTTGCCTCCGTGGATGCTCAACGGTCATGAGGGCATGCTCGCGATGGATGTCGGCGGCAGCAATATCCGGACCGGCATTATCGAGTTTAACCTGGACAAGGCGATGGACCTGTCGAAGGCGCGTGTCTTTGAAATGAAGCTGTGGCGGCATAAAGAGGAGGAGCCCAGCCGCGATGATGCCGTTGAATACCTCATCGACATGCTCTCGAGCCTGGCTAAAGAAGCGAAGAAGGCCGATGTGAGCCTCGTTCCCATCATCGGTATCGGTTGTCCGGGTCTAATCGAACAGGATGGCTCAATTACACGCGGCGCTGAAAACCTTCCCGGCAATTGGGAAAGCAAGAAGTTCAATCTGCCCGCCCTCATCTGCGAAGCTCTACCGAGCATCGGGGAGCACCAGACAATGGTGGTCATGCATAACGACGCGGTCGTGCAAGGCTTGAGCGAGCTTCCGCACTTGGATGGCTACAAGCACTGGGGCGTGCTCACGATCGGCACTGGCCTTGGCAACGCCCGTTTCTCCAGGGCACCCAAGAAAAACAGAAAGCCTTAGAGGAACATACGGGCCGAGCGAGGGTTTTCAAAGCGCAAAGCGTGAAATGCCATGCACATAAAGTGAGCTCGAACCGCAGCTGAAAGAACGCTCTGATGGCCGCTCCAAGTAAGCTCAACGGACAATCGGCGCGACAGCCGTTCCCGGAGCGGGCCCCGAAGCCTCAGCGCATGTCCGGCGACCTTATCGTCATGGCGGCACTGATCGGTATCAGCCGGGCATTCTTCGGGTCGAAGAAGGAAGGAGTGGTGAAGCGCACGTTGCATGGACTGCAGGAAACCGCTCAGGAGGGAGGCCGGGGGCGCAGTGCCGACAAGCCGACTGAGATCCCTGCAAAAGGATGGAAGGACATTGCCTGGCGGGTCTACGACGGCATCCAGAATGATCGGGTTCTGCTGGTTGCATCCGGCGTGACCTTTTACGCGCTGCTGGCGCTATTCCCCGCAACGGCCGCGCTTGTTTCCCTGTATGGATTGTTCAGCGACGCGTCGACCATCAATGAGCACCTGCGGCTCGTCTCTGGGTTCCTGCCACAAGGCGCACTTGAGGTCATCGGGGATCAGGTCAAGCGCATCGCCTCAAAAGGCCAAGCTACCCTTGGGTTTGCATTTCTCGGCACGCTTGCGCTCTCGCTGTGGGGCGCCAACGCCGGCACCAAATCAGTCTTCGATGCGCTGAATATCATCTACAAGGAACGCGAGAAGCGCAGTTTCATCCAGCTCACCTTGCGATCCTTGATGTTCACGGTCGGCGCCGTTGTCCTTATCCTAATCGCCATTACCGGAATAGTTGCGGTCCCACTCGCGCTCAAGCTGCTTGGTATTCCTGACCGGTCAGGGACAGCGCTTCTCACAATGCTGCGCTGGCCTCTGCTATATGTTGTGGTGCTCTTTGCCCTGGCCTGTCTCTACCGCTACGGCCCAAGTCGCACGCACCCGCAGTGGAAGTGGGTGACGTGGGGAAGCGCTATCGCCGGCGGAGTTTGGATCGTCGGCTCCTTGGTGCTGTCGTGGTACGTCGCGAACTTCGGAACCTACAACGTGACCTACGGCTCGCTCGGCGCGGTGATCGGCTTCATGGTGTGGATGTGGCTCTCGACGATCATCGTGCTCATGGGCGGTGAGATCAACGCCGAGATGGAGCATCAGACCGCGAGGGACACTACCGAAGGCCATCGCAAGCCCATGGGTGCCAGGGGCGCCAAGATGGCCGATGAGATCGGGGAAGCTCGCGCCTGAGGCGAAAATTGAACCAAAGCTTCCAGCACGGAGTTGTGAAGGCAGCAACGCAAGGAGAAATTTCATGGCGCAGAGCACCTATGGTCGTCCATCGGATCAGATCTCCGAGCTCAAGGAAAAGGCAACGGATCAGTTCAGAAGAACGGCCGATCAGGCCGAGAGTGCGGCTACCCGCGTCGCCGAACAAGGCCGCGAGGCTGGCGAGCGCATGCAAGAGGTAGCAGACAACTTCAAGGGTGCCCTCGACCAATCCGTGAAAGATCAACCG
>VBAB01000884.1 GCA_005888525.1 Alphaproteobacteria bacterium | reverse complement strand
GCGCTCGGCCCGCAGGCGCACTTGTGCCGCGGCCTCCTCGCCTGAGAAGTAGATGGCGCGGCGGCCGGCATCGGCGAAGGCGGCGCCCAGCTGCAGCAGCAGCGTCGACTTGCCGATGCCCGGCTCGCCGCCGATGAGAAGCGCGGAGCCCGGCACGATGCCGCCGCCGGTGACGCGATCGAGCTCGGCGAGCCCGGTCGGGATGCGCGCAATTCGATCCGTGCTCTTGGTCAGCGTCTCGAGCGCTACCGCCCGTCCCTTGGAGGCGCGCGCCAGCCCGGAGCCCGGCGCCGCCGCCACGCCGGCCTCCTCGATCAGCGTGTTCCATTCCCCGCACGCCACGCATTTTCCGGCCCAGCGCGCGGCCACGGCCCCGCAGTTCTGGCAGACGAACTGGCTCTTGGCGGCTTTGACCATGCGGATTAGGGACCAACCCCCTCGTAGACCCGATACACGCGCTGGCCGAGGCGGGAGAGCAGCTCGTAGCCGATGGTGCCGGCGCGGTCGGTGAGGTCGTCGACGGTGACGCGGTGGCCCATCACCTCGACCCAGGCGCCACGCCGGGCGAGCTCCGGTGGCACGCCCGTGACATCGGCAGTGATGAAGTCCATCGACACGCGGCCGACGATGGGCACGGGATAGTCGCCGATGTAGCCGACGGGGCCCGCCTCGCCGGTGGCCACGCTCAAGGCGCGCAGGAAGCCGTCTGCGTAGCCAACAGCGATGGTGGCGATGCGCGAGGGCTTTTGCACCTTGTAGGTGGCGCCGTAGCCGACCGTCATGCCCGGGGCCACCTCGCGGATCTGCAGGATCTTGGCGGCGAGCCGCACCACCGTCTGCATGGGGTTGGGCGCGCCCTCGTGCGCGCGGCCGCCGTAAAGGGCGATGCCCGGGCGCACCAGATCGAAATGATAGGCGTGCCCCAGGAACGTGCCACCGGAGTTGGCAAGGCTTGCAGGTGCCGGCGGGAGCTTCGCGCGCAACACCTCGAAGCGCTGGCGCTGGCGCTCATTCATGGGGTCGTCGGCGTGATCGGCACAGGCCAGATGGCTCATGACGAGCGTCGTCTCGAAGGCGGCAAGCAGGTCGGGCGAGGCGGCCAGCTGATCGAGCTCGTCCTCGGGCATGCCGAGCCGGTTCATGCCGGTGTCGATGTGGACGGCCGCTGCCATGCGGCGCCCGCGGGCCCGGCAGTAGGCGGCCCAGTCGCGCGCCTCCGGCAGGCTCGAGAGCACGGGGCGCAGATCGAAGCCCGCGTAGTGCGACTCGGCGCCGGGCAGTAAGCCGTCGAGCACATAGATGGTGGCGCCCGGCTGCACCTCGCGCGCGGCGCGGCCCTCGTCCAGGCTGGCGACGAAGAACGTCTTGCAGCCTTCACTGGTGAGCGCCTTGGCGATCGGCGCCAACCCCAGGCCGTAAGCGTCCGCCTTGACGACACCGGCGCATTCCGCGCGGCCCGAGGCCTGGTTCAAACGCGCCCAGTTGGCGCGCAGCGCGCTGAGGTCGACGGTGAGGACGGCGCGCGCTGACGAGGGGACGGGGGCCCTGGGACGAGCCGATACCGACACCGGCCCTGTGTCGCTCCCCGTCACTCGCGCCGCTCCGGCATGTACTGGTCGCGCGCCAGATCCGAGAAGCGGGTGACGTTGCCGTCGAACTGCAGCTGTACGGTGCCAATGGGGCCGTGGCGCTGCTTGCCGATGATCACCTCGGCCCTGCCGTCTTGGCCATCCAGTCCTGGAATTCGATCGTGCCTTCCTGCGGCTTCAGGCGCTCCAGGTAATACTCCTCCCGGAACACGAACATGACAATGTCGGCATCCTGCTCGATGGAGCCCGACTCGCGCAAATCCGCGAGCTGTGGCCGCTTGTCCTCACGGTTCTCGACGGCACGGGAGAGCTGTGACAGAGCAATGATCGGAATGTTCAGCTCCTTGGCGAGCGCCTTGAGGCCGGTCGTGATCTGCGAAACCTCCTGCACACGGTTGTCGCTCTTGCTGGAAGTGCCCGTCATGAGCTGCAGATAGTCGACGATGAGGAGACCGAGGCCCTGCTGGCGCTTGAGCTTGCGGGCCCGCGCCGATAGCTGTGCGATCGAAAGGCCGCCAGTCTGATCTATGAACAGCGGGATGGCCGCCA
>VBAB01000883.1 GCA_005888525.1 Alphaproteobacteria bacterium | reverse complement strand
CTGGATCTTGGGGCCGCTTCTCTGCGCCCGCCTGTCCGGGCCTTCCGGATCGGGCAGCGCCAGCAGCTCCTCCAGGCGCTTCACCGCGCCCTGCAGCTCCTTGTTCTCGGTAGCGAGGCGGCCGATCTCCGACTCGAGCGCGCGGCGGTCGTCGGGCACGGCATTGCAGGCCCAGCTCGCGTCCTTGCGCTGGCACACGGATACGGCGCCGGTCTGCGTATCGAGGCGCAGGAAGGCGCCATCCTCGACGGGGGTGAGCTTGTATCGTCCGCCCGCCGGCTCCGGATCGGGAGCGGCTCCAACGAGCAGCAGAAGGGCCAGCCCCGAGAACAAGATGTTGGGTGTTCGCATTGGCTTCCTCGCGAATCAAAACGCGGTGACGCGGACCTGCGAGCGTCGCCGCCAGCGCCACACTCTCGGCAATTCTAGCGCAAATCGCGGCGATTGCCGACTTAACCGAAACTTTACGGCGGATTGCGACCTTGGGAGTGAGCTTTCTGGTGCCGCGTCCCCGAGCCTACGCACGCTTCCGACGGCACGAACGAAGCCGAATTCCCATTTGCTTCGATCACCCAACGGGGCCGCCGGACGCGGGACGCGCGCGCGGGCAAGCATTGCCGCCGCATTTACCGCCCGCCAGGGAATCGCCATGCCCTCCTCCGAGCAGAGCAACACGCAGCAGCATACGTCGCACCACTGCGATGCCGTCGCCGACATGCAGGAGCGCCTGGTCCAGTTCGGTCGGCTGCTCGGCCAGATCCGCAACGGGCTGCCGGAGCAGCGGGCCGAGGCCCTGAGCCGCATCGAGCAGGGCATCGCCGGCCTGTCGGAGCGGATCGCCGCTCTCGGATTGGACGGGCAGCGGCAGGCGCGCGTCGCCACCGTCTCCACACCGGCCGTGCCGGCGGATGCAGAGGAGCCGTGGGACCCCCAGTCGGCCGAGGACCTGATGCGGGCCTACGAGACGGCAGAGGCAGAATTCTCGCGCACCGGGCAGCCGGCAAGGGGGCCCGCAGCTCGGGGACGGGCGAGAGAGGCACAAGCGGCTGGACTGCAGCCCATGCCTTCCCATGATCAAGCCTGGCTCGAGACGCGCCTTGCCGACATCTCCGCCCTGCTGCAGCGCTCGCTGGCTGACATCGACCCGACGGCGTCGCTTGCTGCCCTGGATCGGCGCCTCGACCTGTTCGAGCGGCGTCTCGACGGCGCGCTCAGCGACATGGCCCCGGGCGCCGACCACGCGGGATTGAAGCTCATCGACGCGCATGTCATGGAGCTGGCGGAGCACTTCGAGACGATGCGCGAGCAGCTCACGCGTCTCGACACGATGGACGGCCAGCTGCGCGAGCTGACGCGCGCGCTCGAGGGGGCGCAGCAGCGGCCGGGCGCAGACGCCGCCACGTTGAGCGAGGACGCCATCGTGACGCTCATCGACACCGCGGCCGAGCGCGCAGCAAGCCGGCTCGCCGCATCGATGCCGGCGGATGCAGGCGGCCAGGGGCGCATCGACGGCCTCGAGCAGATGCTGCAGGACTACGTCGCCGAGAGGCGCCGCAGCGAGGAGACCAGCGCCGGCATTCTCCGCACCATCGAGGACGCACTCGTCCGCATCATCGACCGCGTCGAGGCGATGGACGCGGCCAGGCTCGCACCCGAGGCGCCCGCGCACAGGGATGTTCCCGACCGCGACGGCATGGAGATCGACAACGATCAGCTGGCCGAGGTTTATGCGGCGGGAGCGCGGGTGCTGGGGCAGCAGGTCTCGGAGCCGAGCCTGCACGCCGCCGACTATGTCACGGCTGGCCCACGCGAACAGGGCGGGACCCGGGCACAGACCGGGTCGTCCGGCAGCCCGCACGAGCTGGGCCCACAAGAAGAGCAGACGCACCAGGAGCTGCGCGCCTCCGCCATCCGCGCCAAGCTGAAAGCGCAGGCCGCCCCGCAAGAGCCGGCCGACGAAGGTGCGGGGCTCGATGAGACCAAGGCCGGCATGCTTGGGCAGGGACGCGCCAGAACCTGGACGTCGGCCAGGTCGGGCAGCCACCGGTTCAGCCTGCTGCTGGGCGTGGCAATCGCTCTCCTGTTCGGGGCAGGCTTCATGACGGTCGACACGTTCCTGGCGGCTGCGCCGCCCGCGGGCGTCCTACAGAAAGCCACCGCCACCCGGGCAGATAGCGTGCAAGCCGATAGCCTCGCCCCTTCGGCGCCGCGGGAGGGAAGCCTCGATGCGCAGCCAGCGGCGGAGCCCGGCAAAGCCGATCTCGCGCCAAGGTCGGAGGAGCCGAATGTCGAGCCAGCCCCGATCCCGCAGCCAGCGCTGCGCCGGCCCGCGCCGGAAGCCGTGACCGACGATCAGACCCGGAGCCAGCCAGCCCCGACCCGGCGCCTGGACCGGTTGCAGACGGGCAGTGCGCTGGCGTCCCCGGCCACGCCGGTCATGCTGTCGCCGTCGGACCGGCTCGGACCCACGGCACCGGACGCCTCCCAGGCAGGCGACGAGGGGCCCGGCGCGACGGGCGCCGTGACCGAGCCGCACGCGACCGTCAGAGCAGCGAAGCTGCGCCAGGCCGCTGCCGACGGCGACGCGCTCGCGCAGTTCGAGATCGCCACCCGCTTCGCCGAAGGCAAGGGCGTGACGCAGGACCACAAGCGCGCCTTTGCCCTGTACGAGCGGGCCGCCACGCGCGGACTGCCAGCGGCGCAGTTCCGGCTGGCTGCGTATTTCGAGCGCGGCATCGGCGTCGAAGCGGATCGGCAACGGGCGAAAGTCTGGTATCGCCGCGCCGCCGACCAGGGCCACGTCCGGGCCATGCACAACCTGGGCGTC
>VBAB01000089.1 GCA_005888525.1 Alphaproteobacteria bacterium | reverse complement strand
TGTCCTTGAGTGTGTCCACGACGTGGCGGTTATGGACGATCTCGTGGCGCACATAGACGGGCGCTCCGAACTTCTGCAGCGCCATCTCGACGATCTTGATCGCCCTGTCGACGCCCGCACAGAAACCGCGCGGAGCCGTCAGCAGGATCTTCAGGGCAGGGCGCGCGGGTGTGCTGGGGTCGGGATGGGCCATGGGGTGGATGGCGCTCGAGTGTTCACTTTAGGTTCGCGGTGCGTGTCTTGGCCGTCGAGCTTTCCGGATGCTACAGTTGATTCGCCGGACAATGGCCAGTAGGCGCCGACAAGGCTCGAAGGCTTAGGGAATAACGGTCCACGAGAGGCCGGGCAAGTGTTCGGACAAGGGCGTCGTGACGCAATCGACACGTAGAACCATAGTCTGCATCGCGGGGTGCGCCCTGGTGGCCGCGCTTGCCGGATGCAGCATGTCGTCGCTGACGTCGGGCATCGGCGGGGGCTGGTTCGGCGGCGGCGAGAAGGCGAAGACCGAGGTCGCCACCGTCAGCGAGGACCAACTCCTGGCCGCAGCCAAGACCGATGCCGTAACGACCGGCAGCATCGGTTTGGACGTCGCGCACGGCTGCCCCCGCTTCCAGGTGTGGTCGCGCGAAGGCTACGTGACCATCTACGAGCCGGGCAAGGTTGGCGATGGCCTCGCCGTAATGCACCGCGGCGAGATTACCAAGACCGCGCGCGAGTGCCAGATGGAGCCCGGCCGCATCACCGTCAAGTACGGCTTCTCTGGGCGTGTCCTGCTGGGGCCGAAGGGCCGGACGGGCCGCGTGACCCTGCCGCTCAACGTCTTCGTGACCGACGCCAGGCGCGAGAAGGTGGTGACCGACAGCGTCAAGGTCGACGTCGATGTCGCGGTCGAGAAGCCCATCGGCTATTTCTCGTTCGTGCGCACGATCACCTTCACGGTGCCCGAAGGCGCCCGTCCCGCCGAGTTCGAGGTCTACGTCGGCTTCGATCGCGGCACTCCCGGCGCCGGCTAGAGCGCAACCAAGCAAACTGGGTTGTCGCCAATCTGCGCGCGCGAGGGCGCGCGCCGCTGTTTCAACGTGCCGGGCACCGTTTCACGGTTTGCTTTTCGCAGGGCCGAGGCCCACGGCCTCCAGCTTGAGATCGGCGAGCCTGTTGATCGAGCGCGCGCAGGCTGCCTTCCAGTCGGCCTTCGTCATATGCGTGTCGCGGTCCCAATACGCCATGCAGTCTTGCAGGCTCTTGCCGCCGCCGCCGGCAGTGCTGGGGGCAGCCTCGGTCGGGCTGGTGCTGGAAGAGGCCGGCGAGGACATTGTATCCGTTCTCGCGGTGCCTCCCGCGGTCGGGGTCGTGGTCGCAATCGGCGGTGGCAGCGGCGCTATGGATTGCAATTGGGGCGCGGGCGCTCCGATCGCGGATGCGGGGGTCGGCGGGGGTGGGACTGGAGCAGCAGGGAGAGTCGATACAGCCTTGATGCTCGAGGTTGGCGCCGACGTTGTCGCGGTCGCGGCCGCCGATGCTGCCAATGGCGCCAAAGCCTGTTGCGCCTGCACGGTTCCGAGCTGGACGGCGGCCGGCGGCGCGCTGGCGCCCATGTGACGGTGCGAATGGCCGCCACGCGCAGAGGCCGCGCCCTGCATGAGCAGCAGGGCCATCACCGTTACGACCCCCAAGCACCAAGCATCTCGAGGCCGGACCATGACAACACCACACCTTTCACAGCGCCCCATTAGCCTATCTAGGTGAACGCGTTTGCATCGGCAAATCCGGCGGCGGCAAGGCAATGGGCTAGCGCTTGCCCTTCACCACCGCGTCGATGGCCATCAGCTCGGCGATCAGGCCTTCGAACTCGCGCAGCGGCACCATGTTGGGGCCGTCGGAGGGAGCGCGGTCGGGGTCCTGGTGCGTCTCGATGAAGAGCCCGGCCACGCCCACTGCCACCGCCGCGCGCGCCAGGGGCGGCACGAAGCGCCGGTCTCCGCCGGAGTAGGTACCCTGTCCGCCCGGCTGCTGTACGGCATGCGTTGCATCGAAGATCACCGGACAGCCGATCTCGGCCATGATCGGCAGCGAGCGCATGTCGACCACCAGCGTGTTGTAGCCGAACGAGGCACCTCGCTCCGTCACCAGCACGTTGGGATTGCCGCTGCCGGTGATCTTGGCGACCACGTTGGCCATGTCCCAGGGCGCCAGGAACTGGCCCTTCTTCACCTTCACGACGCGCCCCGTCTTGGCGGCCGCAATGAGGAGGTCGGTCTGGCGGCACAGGAAGGCCGGGATCTGCAGCACGTCCACCACCTCGGCGACACGCGCGCACTGGCCGGCCTCGTGCACGTCGGTGACGACCGGCAGCCCGAGCGTCTCGCGGATCTCCGCGAACACGGCAAGTGCGCCGTCGAGGCCGATGCCGCGTTTGCCGGATAGGCTGGTGCGGTTGGCCTTGTCGAAAGACGTCTTGTAGACGAGGCCGACGCCGAGCCGACCCGCGATCTCCTTCAGCGCCGTCGCCATCTCGAGCGCGTGCGCGCGGCTTTCCATTTGACAGGGCCCGGCAAACACTGCGATCGGCCGCTCGTTGCCGAACGTCACATCGCCGACGGTGACGGCTGCATTGGGCTTCGATGAGTCGTTCATGCGGGCCTTATAGCATGGGCCGCATAGGGGGTCAGACCCCTCGCGCAGTCGCTGGCGATCTTTCCATTCAGCTCGGAGGCGAGGGGTCTGACCCCCTCAGAAGTAGGCGATCAGGCGCCCGCAGGCCGCAACCGAAATCCAGATCATCAAGGAGAGCAATGCGGAGAGCCGCACGCGGGTAGGCAGCGGCACGCGCGCCGGCGTATCGGCGAGCACGGCATCGAGCGCGCGCCCGGCGAACAGCGCGTTGAGGAGCCCTAGTGCAATCAGCGCCGCCTTGATCTGGAACACCGGGTTCATGGCCACATGGCTGGCCTCGGCCGTGAACAGCACGGAGCCCGTTACCGCCATGAGCAGCAGGCCCAGCATTGCTGCCCGGCGCGCCGGCCGGACCACGTCCGCCGGTGGAGCAGCCGCGAACGCACCGAGCAGGCGCGCATCCATGATGGCGACCGAGCCGGCAAACAGCGTCAGCGCCACGATGTGGCCGACGTTGGCGGCGGGATAGGCCCACACCGATTGCCTGATCGCCGCCGCCAGGCCCGACTGCTCGAGCGCGATGAGGACCTGCGGCGCCTCGTGCAGCATCAGCGCATCTCGACGGTCTTGCCGTCGACGGTGATGCGCTCGGCGCGGATCTCGTCCTTCTCGACCGTCGAGGGATAGCCGTAGGCCGCCACCGTCTTGCCGACGGCCACGAGCTCCGGCGGCGCGCCGCGGCTTTGCATGCGCGAGACGGGTGCCAGCGTCACTGTCCACACCTTGTCGGCAGCCTTGACGGTGATGGTCGCGTGCGGGTTCTCGTACTTGGAGGTCTCGATCGGCCCCGTCACCGTGATGGGCTTCGACGCGTCGTAGCTGCCCCAGCCATGATGTGCCAGCACGGCCGCCGCCGAACCGGCCATGAGCAACAGGCTGAGCGTGAGCTTACGGAGCATTGCCGGTCTCCTCATGGTTGGAGCTATGGGGTCAGACCCTCAATGCGCAACAATTCCGCGGATGACGAGGGTGCAAGGGTCTGACCACACATTCACCGCTTCGGCCCTTTGCGGACGGGCTTGGCGCCCTTGCCGGCCGTCGCCGCGTAGCGCGGCAGATGATCGTTGATTTCAAACCAGCGCACCTGCTCGGCGACGTGCGCATGGCCGGTCGGCGGCCACTGCCCGGGGTCGGCCAGGGTGCCGTGGAAGAGATGCACCTCGCCCGGCCAGCGCGCGCCGGCGTAGGCCATGGGCGATCCGCAGTTGGCGCAGAAATAGCGCTTAACGCCCGGCGAGGATTCGTAAACGGTGGGCTCGCCCTGCAGATAGCTGAACTGCTCGAGCCTGACGCCGACGTAGGTGGCGACCGCCGACGACACAGCGCGCCGGCAGCTCTCGCAATGGCAGTGCATCACCCATTTTGGCTCGCCTGTGAACTGATACTCGATGGCGCGGCACTGGCAGCGGCCTGTAGTGGTGACCGGCTTCTTGCCGGCGGCTGCTCTCGTGGTGGCCGCTTTGGCGGCTGCAACTTTGGCGTTTGCGGACATTGGGGAATTCCTGGGTTCAAACGGGGGGTTCAAACGACATTGGCATAGTTTATCCGCCCTGGAGCCCATAGCGCCAGCCGTCGGCTGCTGATCTCGTTACCGGTGTCTTTCGTGCCGGTGCACGACGTTGTCTGAAGCCAGCCGTCTCGGGCGGGGCGCCTTGTTGCGGTCGAGGCACAGCGTACCGTCGATTGCCGGACCACCAGCCGACCATATTTGACCCTCGACTCATCGTTCCTCCACAATCGCGCGATGGAGAATTCCGGAATGCGCGTTTGCCGGCTTGCGCTGCTGGTCGCGGTGGGTTCCGCGCTCATGGCGGGCGGCTGCGTGACGATCCCCTCGCTCGAGGGGAACCGCATTGCCATCTCCGACGTGGTCGAACGCGTCAAGTGCGACCTCGCCGACGCCTTGCCGGACCCATACAAGTACCCCTGGATGGCGAATTGGGTCGCCAAGGTCGACCTCACGCTCATCATCAACGAGCAGGCAGGCTTGACGCCGACGGTCAGCTTCGTCGACCTGCGCCACACCGCGGCCGTGCCGGGCGTCGGCAACGTCCTGCAGAATTTCATCGTTGGCGCCAGCGCTGGCGCCACCACGACGGCGGTGCGCACCGACAGCCTCAGCTTCTCGCTGTCGCTGGTGGAGCTGCGCTACAAGCGGCAGGAGGAGAGGTGCGTATTTTATGCCGGCGTCGGCCTCGACGGCGACCTCGGCCTGAAGGAGTGGATCACCTCGGCGCTCGAGCCGGTCGACCGAGGCGTGCTGGCGGTCGGCTATCACCCGCGGCTGATGGCGACCAGGGGTGTCAAGACCACCAAGCGGCCGCCCGCTCCGCCGCCCGGCAACGATCCTCCGCTCGATTCCATCTCCCACCAGGCGCAGTTCGTGGTCGCGCTGAGCGGGAGCGTCTCGCCCAGCTTCACGCTGGTAAAATTCCGCGGCCCGGCTCAGTCCGGCAACTTGGCCTCGGTGTCGCGGGTCAGGACGCACACGCTGGCCGTCGTCATGGCGTCGCCGCGCGGCAATAAGGCGAACACCAACGACTTCGCAACCGAGTCCTTCAAATTGCAATTGCAGCAGCTGATCCAGACGCCCCGGCAGGTCCAATAGCTGGACCAGCCCAGTAGCATGGGCGCTGTGGCCATCCGCTCAATACATGCGCTGGTGGCGCCCCGGCCGCTGCGAGCGCCTCGTTGCTCTGAGGACCGGTGGGCGCGCGCCGGTCGGTCGCAGGTCGATCATGGGCGCCGTCGCCTGGCCTCTGGGAGCGGACCCAAGGTGCGACAACGCACACACCTTTTACCCCCGCAGACCAGCGGAAAGTTGTGCAGATGAGGTGAAAACGCTGGTATTCTCTGGGCCCGATCTATGATAGTCGGCTGCTTTCTCACCAGGAGAGGGACACGCTCATGGCCACCAACTCGACGTCTACTGCCACGTCCGGCACGCCCGCCAAAGTCGAGACCGTCACGCTGCGCCAGCTCGCCGAGACTCTGTCGGAGTCGCACGAGCTGCCGAAAAAGCAAGTCATGTCCATGCTCGAAGAGATGGTCACGACGGTCACCAAGCACCTCAAGCGCGGTGCCCGCATCCGCATCGGCGGGCTCGGAATCCTGCAGGTGCGCAAGCGCCCGGCGCGCATGGGCCGCAACCCGGCGACCGGCGAGGCGATCAAGATCAAGGCGAGCAAGAAGGTCGCCTTCCGCGCCGCCAAGGACCTGAAGGAAGCGGTCTAGTCCGCGTCCTTCGCGTTCCGCGCCTGATCTTCGCAACCCCGTGGTGCGCTGCGCTTGTCGCAGGCCACGGGGTTTGTGCGTCCGCTCCTTCGACGTATCAGGCGGAGGTGGGGTCGCTCGAAGCGCTGACCCAGATGCCGGTGTCGGACCCTCCGGGTCTGACACCATCGCGTATCCCCATCGGTGAGCAGGTGCCATGGTGTCAGACCCAGAGGGTCTGACACCTGCGCTACTTCAGCGGCGAGTGCGCCGCCGGCAGCATGATCGTGGAGTGCATCTCGTCGAGCAGGCCGGTGCTGCTCTTCAGGAACGCCTGCCAGCCCGGGTCCTTGCCGGACTCGGCGCGCACGGCCGCGCGGGCGTTGAGGTCAGCGTAGGCCCACAGGTGGCAGATCTCGTTGGGTTGCCCGGCTTCGGTGGTCCACAGCCCCACGATCTTGGAATATTTCTCGCGCACCGGCAGAGCGCCGGTGAAGAGATCGAGCCATTGCTTGGCCGCACCGGGCCTGGCGCGGTAGCAGCGCAGCTCGTAGACGTTGGGCGTCTTCGTCGGCGCGGCCGGGGCCCTCACCGCGTTGAGCAGCCGGATGTCCTGGCGCACCAAGTTGGGGCGAATGAGCGGTACGTATTCACTGTTCCAGCGCGGATTCTTGGCGAGCTCGGCCCTGAGCTGCGCGCGCTCGTTGAGGTCCTTGTAGCTCCACAGGTGCATCACCTGGTTGAGCGGCCCGATCTCGGTGACCCAGTAGCCCTCGAGCTTGCCGTAGTCGTCCTTGCGGATGTCGCGCCCGACCGTGCCGGAGTTCTTGGCCACCTCCGGCACGCTGCCCTGTTTCAGGGTGTACGTTCGCAGCTCGTATATCATGGGTTTCCTCCAGGGGTACTGTCCGTGAGCATTCTAGAGCAGATCGCTTCAGATTGAATCACCTGCTCCCAAATGCAACGTTGGGCTGAGCCCGCATTGCAAGGCGGGCGGATAGGTTGGGTCTTCCCCAGGCCTTCGCCGGGGTTGACCCAACGTATGCCGCTGGACGCAGCGTCACAAATTGAAGTGGTAACTCGCGGGCACCCAGCGATAGCTCGTCCCCGCCTTCTCCACGAAGCCCACCGATGGGAACGGCATGTGGTAGCCGACAACGGGCAGCCTCTCGTTGGACACCATGTCGAAGATGCGCTTGCGGGTTGCAACGCCCATCTCCTTGTCGTCGTCGAACGACACGTGCCATTCGGGCTGCTGGATCGCCATGACGTAGTGGTTGGCCACGTCGGCCCAGTTCAACAGCCGCTGGCCGTCGCTCTCGATATGGTAGGCCATCATTCCTCGCGAATGTCCAAACGCCGGGACGGAGCGGATGCCCGCAACGACCTCGCCCTCCCCTTTCAGGAACGTCGCCTTCTCGCCGAATGGTACGGCGACCTGCATGAACTGCTCGCGGTTGGCCTTGCGGTTTTCGGCGATGTTCTCGCCCTTCTTCCAGTAGTCGAACTCAGCCTCGCCGAAGACGTAGCGCGCATTGGGGTAGACCGGCTTGCCACCCTCCATGAGACCGCCGATGTGGTCGGGATGCCCATGGGTGATGACGACGACGTCGATCTGCTCGGGCTTGTAGCCGGCAGTGACGAGGAGATCGGCCAGCTTGCCGGCAGTTGCCATGCGGCCTTTCGCGTTACCCGCATCGAACAGAACGAGCTCCTTGCCCGTGTTCACGAGCGTGTTGACGTAGACGTTCTCCATCTTGGTCGGCGGGAGGCCCTGGGACTTCGCATAGGCTTGCACGGCTTCGGCCGGTTGATTGTTGCCGAAGATAGGATGCGGGCCGTTGCCCTGCACGTAGCCGTCGAGAATGTTGGTGACCTCGAAGTTGCCGAGCTTGAAGCGATAGACGCTCGGCCTTGAGACGCCCAGCATCGGCGCGGCCGCGCGCGCCGCGTCGGTGCCGATCGCGCCCAGCGCGGCAAACGTCGCCGCCCCGCCCGCGAGCTTGAGCAGGTCCCGCCGCGTGGTCGATGCTTGGTGTGTCATTGTCTTCTCCTCC
>VBAB01000871.1 GCA_005888525.1 Alphaproteobacteria bacterium | reverse complement strand
TCGCACGTTGATATGCGTCTCGGCAGCCTTGGTGCTCACCGCTGGCGCGGCAACAGCCGAGACTCCCAAGCGCGGCGGCATTCTCAACTTCGCCGTGGTGGCCGAGCCGCCCAACTACGACTGCCACGCGTCACAGACGTTCGCGGTGCTGCACCCCGTCAGCCCGATGTACTCCTACCTTGTGAAGTACGACAGCAGCCAGGACGGCAAGATCGTCGGTGACCTCGCCAAGAGCTGGACCATCTCGGCGGATGGGCTCGTCTACACCTTCAAGCTGCACGAGGGCGTCACGTTCCATGACGCGTCGTCGCTGACATCCGCAGACGTGAAGGCGACATTCGAGCGCATCGCCGACCCGCCGCAGGGCGTGGTGTCGCTGCGCAAGTCGACGATGCAGGACATCGCCAGCATCGATACGCCGGATGCGACGACGATCGTCTTCAAGCTGAAGACAGTGAATGCCTCGATGCTCGACAATCTGGCCTCGCCCTTCAACTGCGTTTACAGCGCCGCCAAGCTGAAGGAGGACCCGAAATTCCCGGAGAAGAACATCCTGGGCTCGGGTGCGTTCCAGTTCGTCGAGTACGTCCGCGGAACGTATCTCCTGACGAAGCGCTTCGACGGCTATTTCCGCAAAGGGCTACCCTACCTCGATGGCTACAAGGCCTATTTCGTGAAGTCGGGCGGCGTGGTGCCCGGCATGCTCGGCGGCCAGTTCGACGTCGAGTTCCGCGGCCGCACCCCGAGCGAGCGCGACCAGCTTCTCAAATCAGCCGACCACGAAAGATGGGTCCTGCACGAGGGCCCCTGGGCAACCGTGGACATAGTTATTTTCAATACCACCCACAAGCCATTCGATGATCCCCGCGTGCGCCGGGCGCTTTCCCTGGCCATCGACCGCTGGCGTGGCAACGAGGCGCTGTCCAAGATCACGTTCGTCAAGGCAACGGGCGGCTTCCTGCGACCGGGCTACGAGTACGCGCTGCCGGAGTCGGAGATCCTGAAGATACCCGGCTACGAGCGGGACATCGAGAAGTCGCGGGCCGAGGCGCGGCGCCTTCTGAAGGAGGCGGGCGTCGAGAATCTCGCGCTCAAGCTGCACAACCGGACGGTCGCCGAGCCCTATACGCCCGTCGGCGTGTTCCTCATCGACCAATGGAAGCGGATCGGGGTCACCGTCGAGCACTCCCAGGTCGAGACCAGCCCCTACTTCGGCAATCTTGTCGAGGGCAACTTCGACGTCGCGCTCTATCCCATCACGGTGCCCGCCGATGAGGTCACCGCACAGCACCAATCGCACCTCACCAATGCGAAGTCGCCGATCAGCTACTCGCGTCACACCGACACGAAGCTCGACGATCTCTGGGACCAGCAAAGCCGCACTCTCGATCCCGTAAAGCGCAAGGCGATCGTGCACGAGTTCGAGCGCCATCTTCTCACCGAGAATTATTCGCTGTCGATCAACTGGTGGCAGCGCATCATCGTGCACCACAAGAAGATCAAGGGCTGGCACTTCTCGCCAAGCCGGCCAGCAACCGATGAGATCGGCAATCAGCCATCCCGCCCGGTCCGCGTAGCGTGGACTACCTTCGCAATGCGACCCGCACGGAATGCGTCGATTGTGAAGAGTGAGCGCAGGCGTGCTCTACCCGGGCTCACCTCACAGTTGCGAGCTGTGAGCGCACCGACGCGAGCTGCGAGAGCGCGCGTCGCGATTCAAGTCTTGCTACGATCGACCCCGGTGCAGGACGCTGCTCGTTGACCTCGAATCGGCCGAAGTCCCCGGCGCCGAACGTCGAAGCGTCGGCGCTTTTGGCGGAGTGAGGGGGTTGATGACCTGCGTGCGCTTCGCCGCCACGATGCGTGGCGCGCCGAGGAACCTTGCGCCGACCTCGCTGCCCTTGCGCCAGATGACCTCGCAGTTGGCCTCCAGCCCGTCGACCTCGATGATGAGCTCGAAGGTGTCGGGGATGCTGAGCGAGCTGTCGGTGCGCAGCCGGGCACCCGTAGCGGAGACGTCGCGCACCGTGCAGGCGACCGTGATATGGCGGTCGTTGGAGGCTGCGACTCCGGCCTTCAAGACGCGGCGGCGGGGCGCTATGCGCGCGTCGTCTGGCGTCTCCTTGACGAGCGTATTGCCGATCGCACTGAACGGAACGACCGTGCCGCCGGTTCTGGACAAGGTGGTCAAAGGGGCTACTCGCAAGTTACTTCCGCCACCTTGCCCTCCAGAGTTAACCAGCACGTCAAAGGAAGTCCGCCGCGAGGGACCTTTTGCCGGACGCGGTTACCGGTTCGTGAACAGGTGCGAGGCAGCGATCAGAACGAGAGCACGGGCAACTTCGAGAATGAGTCGGTCGGAGCTTTGGGGGCACGAGCACGCCCTGCTGATGGCCTCCATCGGCAACGTCCCATTGTTCGTCAGCCGCCTGGCGCGGCATTTGCACCAATGACACTGCGAAGCCGCCACTAGAGCGAGATCGTTCCTGATGGAAGCACTGGGGCTTCCATCCAAGAACGTGAATCCCGCTCTAAGACTCAATAAGTAGAGCAGGATTCACGCTTCAGCAGGTGGTTCAATCTGAAGCGATCCTGCTCTGGTGCCAGCACGGAGCGACGCACTCATGACCACGGATTGGTTAACACCGTCGGCGCATGCCCCGCAGTTCCTGGACCATCGCCGCAATGAGCTATTCCGGGAAAGCTTGACCGCCAAGCTGCCGCGTTGGGCACTCGGTACTGCGTTCGTCATGCTGCCCAGTCGGATTGGAGCGCTTCCGGCGCTGCTCGGAAAGACGTTAATGAGCATTTTACGTGGCGGAACCGTGCTGCCATCGGCGGCGAAC
>VBAB01000870.1 GCA_005888525.1 Alphaproteobacteria bacterium | reverse complement strand
TCTTGGCGCGCAAGTTGGCGAAGTCGTAGGGCCCGCCGACCAGGTTCACCACCTGGTTGCCCTCCACCGCGCTGGTGCGGGGGTAGACCGAGTAGGGGCCGATGCCGGTCAGGTCGTCGATGTCGATGGCGGTGATGCGGCCCGCGGCGTCGACGGCCATGCGCGCCTTGATGCGGTGGTCGCGGGCGTGGATGTCGCTGGCGAAGCTCTCCAGCCGGTCGGCAATGAACTTGACCGGCCTGCCCAGGATTTTGGCAATGACGGCAACCGCGATCTCGTCGGGGTAGACATGCACCTTGATGCCGTAGCTGCCGCCGACGTCGCCGCAGATGACGCGCACGTCGCCCTCGGGCAGCCCCATGTGCTTGGCGAACACGCCCTGCATCATGTGCGGGGCCTGCGTCGAGTGATGCACGGTGAGCCT
This sequence comes from Alphaproteobacteria bacterium, assembly GCA_005888525.1. Taxonomy (GTDB): domain Bacteria; phylum Pseudomonadota; class Alphaproteobacteria; order Rhizobiales; family Hyphomicrobiaceae; genus AWTP1-13. Next base: position 568 of record VBAB01000870.1, on the reverse strand, counting down.
GGCGCTAGCGCGGTTGTAGTCGGCCAGGATCGAGCGCGGCTCGACGGTGAGGCCCGTGTGGCGGCCGCTGTGAAAAGTGGCCTCGACGATCTTGTGCGCATCCGCGAAGGCGTCGTCGACCTTGCCGGCCTCGTTGACGCGCTGGAAGCAGAGGTTGTCGCCGAGCTCGGGGTGGATCACGGGCGTGGCGGGCAGGAGCGCCGTTTCCATGTCGACCGCCGCGGGGAGCGGCTCGTAGTCGACGCGCACGCGCGCAACCGCATCCTCTGCCGTTGCGCGGCTTTCCGCCACCACCGCGGCGACCGCCTCGCCGACCCAGGTCGCCCGCTCCAGCGGCAGGGGTAGCTGCGGGGCAGACTTCATGCCCTTCAGGTGCGCCAGCGTGGCGACCCACGGCTCGCAGTGCTGGGCGAGATCGCTCCCGGTGAACACGCGCAGCACGCCCGGCATCTTCAGGGCCTCGCTGCCGTCGATGGCGAGAACCTTCGCATGCGCGTGCGGGCTGCGCACGAACGCCACGTGCACCATGCGCGGGAGGGTCACGTCGTCGACGTATTGGCCCCGGCCC
>VBAB01000869.1 GCA_005888525.1 Alphaproteobacteria bacterium | reverse complement strand
TGATAGCCGGTGCAGCGGCAGTAGTTGCCGGAGAGGTGCTCGCGGATCTGGTCGCGTGAGGGGTGCGGGTTGGAGGCGAGCAGGTCGGCGGCGGTCAGGAGCATGGCCGGAGTGCAGTAGCCGCACTGGCAGGCATTGCGGGCGACGAACGCCTCCTGCAGGTCGCGGATTTCCCCCGAGTCCGAGACACCCTCGATGGTCTCCACGCTCGAGCCGTCGAGGGAGGCGGCCAGCACCAGGCAGCCGCGCACGATCTTGCCGTCGACGCGCACGGTGCAGGCGCCGCAGACCCCGTGCTCGCAGCCGGTGTGCGAGCCCATCAGCCCGAGGTCGAGGCGCAGGAAGTCGACGAGGTGGCGGCGCGCCTCGAT
>VBAB01000868.1 GCA_005888525.1 Alphaproteobacteria bacterium | reverse complement strand
AAGCGCGGGCTGCTGTTCGCCGGCATCGACGTGATCGGCCCCTACCTCACCGAGATCAACGTCACCTCACCCACAGGAATTCGCCAGGTGAAGGCCTTCGGCGGGCCGGACATCGCCGTGCTGATCTGGGATGCGATTGAACGGAAAGTGAAGCGGTAGGGGCTGGAACTCGTGCTCGGCTGCGGTCATTGTCCCGCTAACGTCAGACCTCGAAGCTCGGAGCGAAGATCATGGCCAACATCAAAATCCTCGGCATCGCCGGCAGCCTGCGCAAGGGCTCCTTCAACCGCATGGCGCTGAAGGTGGCCCAGGGCCTGGTGCCGGCGGGGGCGACCATCGAGGCCACCGACCTCCCCGATCTGCCCGGCTTCAACCAGGACCAGGAGAAGACGCCGCCCGCCGCGGTCACCGAGCTGAAGGCGAAGATTCGCGCGGCCGATGCCATTCTGCTGGTGACGCCGGAGTACAACTACTCCGTCCCCGGCGTGCTCAAGAACGTTATCGACTGGTGCGCGCGCCCCTACGGCGACAGCGCCTGGAAGGGCAAGCCAGTGGCCGTCATGGGCGCCTCCCCCGGCGTGCTGGGCACGGCACGTGCCCAGTATCATCTGCGCCAGACGCTGGTGTTCCTCGACATGCCCGCGGTCAACCAGCCCGAGGTCATGATCGCCGGTGCGGCGTCCAAGTTCGACGCCAACGGCAATCTCACGGACGATATGGGGAAGAAGTTGATTGGTCAGCTGCTCGTCAATCTGTGCGAGCTGGCGAAGCGGTACGGCGCCGGGTCGTGATCGGCTCGAGGATCTTCGCTCCGGTGATGTTCTCAGTTTGTTCTTGACTGGATTCCTCGTCCCCATTACGGTTGCGCGAGCAAGCCGGGGGATTCATGTACGGCCAGATCGCAACCGTGGCGTTCGTCGGCATCGAGGCGAAGCCGGTCGAGGTGCAGGTGCGCATCAGCTCGGGTGGGCACGTGTTTGCCGTCGTCGGGCTGCCTGACAAGGCCGTGGCCGAGAGCCGCGAACGGGTGCGCAATGCGTTGCACGCGGTGGGCCTGGGGCTCCCCTACAAGCACATTACAGTCAACCTGGCGCCCGCTGACCTGCCCAAGGAAGGCAGCCACTTCGATCTGCCGATCGCGCTGGCCATGATGGTGGCCATGGGCGCCATCTCGTCCGACGCCATCGAGGGCTTTGCCGCCATCGGCGAGCTGGCGCTCGATGCCTCCATCCGTGGCGTGCCGGGCGCCCTGCCCGCGGCCATCGGCGCCAACGCCATGGGCAAGGGCCTGATCTGCCCCGCTGCCTGCGGACCCGAGGCGGCGTGGGCGGGCGAGGACATGACCGTGCTGGCGGCGCCGCACCTGCTGTCCCTCGTCAACCACTTCAAGGGCCTGCAAACGCTGCCGCGCCCCAAGCCCAACATCGAGGAGGACGCCGCGCCGCTGCCCGATCTCAAGGACGTCAAGGGCCAGGAGAGCGCCAAGCGCGTGCTCGAGGTGGCGGCCGCCGGCGGCCACAACCTGCTGATGATCGGCGCGCCGGGCTCGGGCAAGTCGATGCTGGCCGCACGCCTGCCCTCCATCCTGCCGCCGCTGTCGCCGGAGGAGATGCTCGAGGTCTCCATGGTGCACTCGCTGGCCGGCGAGCTGCTGGGCGGCAGAATCGCCACGCGTCGGCCGTTCCGCGCCCCGCACCACTCGGCCAGCATGGCGGCGCTGGTGGGCGGCGGCTCCAAGCCGCGCCCCGGCGAGGTGTCGCTGGCGCACCTGGGCGTGCTGTTCCTCGACGAG
>VBAB01000867.1 GCA_005888525.1 Alphaproteobacteria bacterium | reverse complement strand
ATCGTTTGGAAGCCGATGGGGTAGCGGTGGTGTATGCCTGTGACCACGAACCCCACTCGCGCATGCTGGGCTGCGGCCACGGGGAAATCACTGGGCAAGATCTTCGACACGCCGAATTCGTCAATTGCGCAGATCTTCTCATCCACGACGCGCAATACACTGCCGAAGAGTATCCGGCCAAGGTCGGCTGGGGCCATAGCTCGGTCGAATACGCGGTGAAGCTCGGCCAGTACGCGAAGGTGAAGAGGGTTGCGCTGACCCACCACGATCCGCTCAGAGATGACGACGCCATCGATCGCCTGCTCGCAAGCATCAGAGCAAGGCTACGGGAGAACGCGTCTTCATTGGATGTTTTTGCTGCGGTCGAAGGGCAGGTCGTGGAGGTAGCACAGTCTCCCGAGACAGGTCCCACGCCTCGCGCCGGAGAGTTTCAGGCCGAGATGCCCATCGAGCCGGCACTGGCCGAGTCGTCCGTGCTTCTCCGTATCGCGGACAGAAAGATGGCAGCAGCCTTTTCCGAGATCATTCGAGCCGAGGGCATTCACGTTGAATTGTTCTCGGACACGGATGAGGCGCGAACGCTCATTGCGAATGATCGCCCCTGGCTGGCGATACTCGAGCACGACCCGCCTCGTATCGACGGCATGGAAGCGTGCCGCGCGATCCGCGAGCAAGAGAACGATCAAGAGCAACTGCCCGTGGTGATGATCGCCGCACAGGAAGATCAGGCGTCCGGCGCCGCGGCGGCGGGCGTCACGGACTGGCTGATCAAGCCCTTTACCGACGCCTACGCACGAACCAAGATACGCGCGTGGGTGTTGCGAACCGCATGTCAATCGATGAGGGAAGCCATTCCCGAGGACGAAGAACGGGGCTTGGCTCGGCCGTCTGTGCATGTCCAACAACGCCGCCGAGCGGGCGTACGGGCAAGGGAATCGTGCCCCATGCCTCAAAAGGGAACCGAAAAAAGACGCTCCCCAGAAGATGTGATCAGCGCGGACAAGTCGGCCCTGCTGTGGATGTATTGTAGAGAGATCGCGCCGTTTGAAACTCCGATCTTTAGCAATAAGGTCGGCGAGCTTATCGCTCGCGCAACAAGGAGCCCCTCAGAAAAC
>VBAB01000866.1 GCA_005888525.1 Alphaproteobacteria bacterium | reverse complement strand
GAACAGGGTGTCGGACGTGCGGTCCTGGCTGCACCAGGCGCCACCGTGCAGATCGATCATCAGGGGGAATGGTCCCGCACCCCTGGGCTTGAACAGGCGCAGCAGCAGCGGGCTGCCGCCGTGGCTCAGGTATTCGACGTCGTCGATGGTAAACTCGTGCGCGGGGCGCGACGGTGTCGGCTTGCTGACTGCGCTGATGGCGGGCATACGCTATCCTCCGCGTGATCGTCACAAGAGCCGGCCGCAAGAGGGCTGGGGCCGGCGCAAGCAGCTTGGCACGCGGGCGCGGGCGCGGGAAGGGCAAGCAACTTCCACTCCGACGGTCGTTGGTCGGTGAGGCGGTCGTCTCACAGCCCGGACGAAGAATTTCGCTCGGGCGCCACCGGATCAAAATTTGCGGATGAGCCCCACCAGCCGGCCCTGGATGTCGACCTGGTCGGGGCCGAAGATGCGCGTCTCGTAGTTGGGGTTGGCGGCCTCCAGGGCGATCGAGGCGCCTTTCTTGCGCAGGCGTTTGAGGGTAGCCTCTTCCTTCTCGACCAGGGCCACGACGATGTCGCCGTTGTCGGCCGTGTCGCAGCGTTTGCAGATGATGATGTCGCCCTCGTTGATGCCGGCGTCGATCATCGAATCGCCCTTCACCTCGAGCGCGAAATGCTCCCCCCCGCTCACCATCTCGGGCGGCACGGAGATGTCCTGGGTGTGGTTCTGGATGGCGCTGATGGGCACGCCGGCAGCGATGCGGCCCATCAGCGGCACGCTGCCGGCCCGCACGTCGGCATAGCCGGGCGGGGGGGACGTCAGCTGGGGCTGCCGGCGCGCGCTGCCCTCGATGACGTTGGGCGAGAAGCCCGTGCGGCGCTGCTGTGCTGCTTCCGACATGGCCTCGGGCAGCTTGATGATCTCGATCGCCCGGGCACGGTGCGGCAGGCGGCGGATGAATCCGCGCTCCTCCAGCGCAATGATCAGCCGATGCACGCCCGACTTCGACTGCAGCGCCAGCGCTTCCTTCATCTCGTCGAAGGAGGGCGGCACGCCCGTCTCCTGCAGGCGCGAATTGATGAAGACGAGCAGCTCTTTCTGTTTGGTCGTGAGCATGGAGATCCCCGGTCGTTGCAGCGGCGCGACTCATGCCGAACCGTACAAACCAGGAACACCTTAGATGTTCCGGTGATGTTCTGCAAGATGAATGTGCGCAACTTCCGGACCTGCCTCAAAAATCGAGCGGCAGGATCGGCACGAGGGCGCCCGGCGCGGCGGCCGGCGCGTGCGGCGGCCTGACGAGCAGGCAGTCGGCTTGCGCCAGCGGCGCCAATAGTGAGCTGTCCTGCGAGCGCACGGGCGTCACCACGGCCAGGCCCGCGGCTCCGGCCGTGGTGGTGGCGCGCATGTAGTGCTGGCGGGGCCCATTGGCCTCGAGCGCGACGCCGGCGCTGGCCTGGATCGGGCGCTCGTCCCGGGCCTGTTGGCCCAGCAGCGCGCGCAGCAGCGGCACCAGGAAGACCCGCGTGCACACCAACGACGATACGGGGTTGCCT
>VBAB01000865.1 GCA_005888525.1 Alphaproteobacteria bacterium | reverse complement strand
CGGGCCACGCGCGATTTCGTCTCGCGCTGCATCTACGAGGAGATGCGGGCGGGTCGCACGACGCGCAACGGCGGGGTGCACATCAAGATGGGCCATCTGGGACCCGACCGGGTGCGCAAGGAGTTCAAGGGCATGGTCGAGCGCTGCGCCGATTGCGGCTTCGACCTGGCCGGCGGGCTGGTGGAGGTGGTGCCGACGGCGCACTACTTCATGGGCGGGGTGGTGTGCGGGGTGGATACGTCCACCGAGCTGCCCGGCCTGTTCGTGGCGGGCGAGGACGCGGGCGGCGCACACGGCGCCAACCGGCTCGGCGGCAACGGCGTCGCCAACTCCACCGTGTTCGGCGGCATCGCCGGGGAGACGATGGCGGCATGGCTGGCACGCAACCCTGGGGCCAGGGCGGCGGATGAGGACGTGCTGGGCGCCGAGGTGACCCGCGCGCAGCATCCCTTCGCGCGCAAGGGCGGCGACCTCAACGGCTTGCGCGAGCGGCTGCTGGACACCATGTGGGACGATGTGGGCGTGTTACGCGACGCGGCCGGTTTGAAACGCGGCTTGGGAAAAGTTTCCGCGATCGAGGACGAGCTGTTGTCGATCGGCGTGGCCGATGGCGACCGCGCCTTCAACCTCACCTGGCACGACTGGCTGAACCTGCGCTCGCTGGTCGAGATCTCCAAGGTGATTGCGCTGGCGGCGCTCCGGCGCGAGAACAGCCGCGGCGCGCACTATCGCGAGGACTTCCCCGGCGAGGGCGACCTCGCCACCTCGACGTTCACGGTGGCGCGGCAGCGGGGCGGATCGCTCGACATCGCCGACGCGCCCGTGCAGTTCACCCTCGTTCGGCCGGGCGAGAGCCTGCTCAAGGAGGCCGCGGAATGATGACGCGCGCATTGGCGAATGCGGCACGCTGGATCCCGGTGACAAGCACCGGGATGACAAC
>VBAB01000864.1 GCA_005888525.1 Alphaproteobacteria bacterium | reverse complement strand
AGCTGCCGTCCTCGTTCAGCTGGCTCACCCGGGTGGATCCCGAGGTGCTCTCGCCTTCGAGCATGATCTCGAAGCCGAACTTCAACCAGGGAGTGGCACTTGCCTCGCCCAGCAAGGAGAAGCGTGACGACGTGTTGACGTTGTCGATGCCGTAGTAGATGCCGTGGGTATGCCCATCGTCCCAGAACATGATCATTCTGTTGAGCTGACCGGTGATGGTCAGCGACACCTTGCGGTTGCCCTTGCGCGCCGTGGTGGCCTCGAGCTCGGCCACGCGCTCTTCCAAATCTGCGCAACAGTTTCCGCCAAGATCGGCCGCTCGGGCAGAGCCTACGCCTACGACCAGCCCGAGAGCGGCGGCGATGGCGAAGCGACTGCTCGCTGTCATCAGTGCCCCGTTCATATCCGTCTCCAGAGTTATTTTTGCCTCGATGCAGGAAGCAGCACGCACTAGCCCGGCGTCTGCCCTGTGTCCGGACCACGGCGCACGCACGCGCATGTGCGCAGGCGCCGAGAACCGGACGCGAAAACGCTTCGACGCTACGCTGACGAGGTAGGAACTACGGCAACCGCGGTGCGGCCTTCCGAACAGGGGCGCCGGGCTTGCTTCCTGCGGCGCGGCCCGTGCACCGGGCATAACTAGCGCGGTAGCATTCAACGGGGACGCGCGATCGACCTCAAGAACGCCCTGCCGCACGACTCGATGACAAGTATTGCAGACTTAGTCGAGGAAGACGTTAACTGCAAATGATCCCGTACAAAATCCAAGTGATCTGCGCTTCTTGTGGCGCAAGTGCCACGAACTTGGGCAGTCTCGTGCGGATTTCTGTCAGCGAGTCAGTCGATGTTGCATCGGCATCCGTGCGTCTGCTCCGCATTGTGCATCCAAGGCGTGCCACAACTGGCGCCGCGCCACTGACGCCGACAGGACGTCTTCGCAATACTCGAGCTCCCGATTCGCCGCGCGGAAAATAGACGCGTCACACGGACGCTGCCCGCATCCGTGTGACGCTCCGATATCTCGTCGCTTCCCAGCGTTACGTGCGCTTGAAGCCTTCCAACTCGCTCGCGGCCCAATCGAGGGTCTTCTCCATAGGCTCCCCCTGGAAGTGGCGCACGATCATTTTCGGCATGATCGCCTGGGTCCAAATCTGGGCGGCCACCAGCGGCGGTGCCGGCGAGCAGGCGATGGTGCTCTTTTGATCGCCACCCTGGATGGGATAATGCGACAAGGTCCCGACCGGTGGCCCGTTCTCTTTCCAGGTCTTGAAGTCATTGAACTTGGTATAGGGCGGCAAATCGTAGCCCTGGCTGGAGGCCACCTGCCGCTCCGCCGCCTGCCGGCTCGTCAAATGCAGCAGCAGACTCTTGGCAGCCGACTTGTTCTTGGAGAAGTTCCACATCCCGTAGAGACGCGGCAGCATCGGGTTGAACCGCCCCGCGGGCCCCTTGGGAAAACCGTGTGTCCAACATTTCTCGGCGACCTGCGGGGCATCTCGCTTGGCCACCGCCCAGGCCGACGGCGGGTTGAAGATGAGCGAACCCTTGCCCGAGATCAGCCACTTGTTGTTGGATGCGTCGTCCCAGGCCGGCGCGTCGGGCGGCAGGAACGCCGCCAGCCGCTTGCCGTAATCGACCGCCTGCCGCACGGCATCAGACTTGGCCGTCACGTTGCCCTTGGCGTCGATCAGATCGGCGCCGAACGCCTTGAACATGCCGCCGGTCCACAACACGCTGTCGGTTGTGACGCCGAGAGGAATACCGAAGGCGAATCCGGCTTTCTGCAGTTTCTCAGCCGCCGCAAGCAGGGCTTCCCAGGTCCACTTGTCGGCTTCCGCCGTGGCATCCTTGCCAGCCGGGTACATCGCCTGCAGGTCGATGCCGGCATGCTCCTTGAGCAGATCGAACCGGCTGCACACCGACATCAGAAGCGAGCCACGCGTCATCGGCACCGTGACCCAGGCGCCGTTCCATTTGGCGAGATATTCGACCGACGGATCGATTGGGCCGTTGCGCTCCAGCACCTGCTTCATGACGTCGTCGGTGGGCTCGAGGGAGGTCGCGTGCTGGGCTGCCTCCCAGTTCGTGAACTCCATGATGTCATGGCCGGATTTGGCGAGCTCTTCGGCGGCCAAAGTCAGCATCAGCTTGTTGCCCTGGCTGGTGATGTAGTCGATCTTGACGTCGACCTTCTCGGCATCAGCCCATTCCTTGATGATGGCGCTTTGCATGTCGTTGGCGCCGGGCACCCAGTGGTCCCACATGCCGATCGTCAGGCTGCCAGCGGCGCGCGCACTGCGCACGAACGGCGCCGCGATCATGCTGGCGGACACTGCTGCCGAGGTCGCCATGAACCGGCGACGCGTGAACGGTTTCCTCTGCATTGCGTTTTCTCCCTTTATTGCTCTCAATTCATTGAATAGAGCAGGCTTCACGCTTCAGTCGCCACGTTGGCTTTCGGGTGAAGTGACCAAATCTGAAGCGATCCCGCTCAAGAGCACAGCAGCGTTTCGGGGAGTCGCAAGTGAGAGCGCTTGACAGTCTTCCCAAAATCGCTGCGCCCGGACGATAAGCTGCACCCGCCGTACGCGTTGTGCAATTGAATTCTTGCAGCATGCTTCCAAGGTCGCAAATGGCGAGAGGGCGACTTGGGCACCCTCCAATGCGAGGGGTCTTACCTCCGGGGGACTTAGGGCAGGATCGCTTCAGCTGGCATCACATCGCCTCGAATGCAATGTCGAGGCTGAGGCGTGAAACCTGCTCTACTTATTGAGTTAGAGCGAGATTCACGTTCCCTGATGGAAGCCCCAGGGCTTCCATCAGGAACGATCTCGCTCTAGGTGGCGCGCAATTTGGCCGCTCACTGGAAGCTCTGATCCAGAGGAGCCCA
>VBAB01000863.1 GCA_005888525.1 Alphaproteobacteria bacterium | reverse complement strand
CGCGCGGCCGTGCTGGCCGAGATCGCGCAATTGCCGAAGGGGACGTGGTCTAACGCCATGACCACCGACGGCTTCGACGGGCCGATCACGCTGCGCGCCACCACCACCATCAGCGACAGCGGCATCCACGTCGACTACACCGGCACCGACCCGCAGGCGCGGCGCGGCATCAACGTGCCGTTCGCCTACACCACGGCTTACACCGTGTTCGGGCTGGGCTGCATCGTGGCCGCGCGCATCCCCAACAACGCGGGCTCGCTGGCGCCGCTGACGGTGTCGGCGCCGGAGGGCTGCATCCTCAACGCGGCCAAGCCGGCGGCCGTTTGCATCCGCCACATCATCGGCCAGATGCTACCCGACGTGGTGTTCGGCTGCCTCGCCCAGGCCATCCCCGACCGCGTGCCGGCGGAGGGCACCTCGTGCCTGTGGAACATCATCGTGCGCGGCTCGGTGCGGGGCGGACAGGGGGGCAACTACGGGTTCGCCATGGCGATCACCTCGAACGGCGGCACGGGGGCGCGGCCGCACGTCGACGGGCTCTCGGCCACTGCCTATCCGTCGGGCGTGAAGGGCACGCCGGTGGAGATCGCCGAGGCCATCACGCCGCTGATCTTCTGGAAGAAGGAGCTGCGCCCCGGCTCCGGCGGCGCCGGGCGCACGCGCGGCGGGCTCGGGCAGATCATCGAGATCGAGAGCGGGTTCGAGCTGCTGGCGGCGTTCGACCGCATCGACTTCCCGCCCCGCGGCCGCAACGGCGGCAGCGCCGGCGCGGCGGGCGTGGTCGAGATCAAGGGCGGCGCCAAGATGCGCGGCAAGGGCACGCAGCTGGTCCCGCCCGGCGAGCGCCTCGTCGTCATGACGCCGGGCGGCGGCGGGCTCGGCGCGGCGCAGGCGCGCGATCCGGCCCTCGTCGATCAGGATGCGCGCGAGGGGCGGACGTCGCGGTAGGCGGCCAACCCAGCTACGCTGCGGCAGCTAGAGCAGCCTCTACGGCTCCCGGTTGCTTCTCGATAACCACAAGGAAGTTCCGGCTCGCCCCTGTGGGGCAGCGGCGTCCTTGCTCCCAGCCGCGAAGCGTCGCCAGGGGGAAGCCGAATTTATCGGCGAACTGCGCCTGCGACAGGCCCAGCTTCTCGCGAATGGCACGCACATCTATAGGGCGCGGAACCTGCACGACGTAGGTCTTGCCGCGAGTAAGATCGCCGCGCGAATACCGCACGGCGTCCTTCAGCCCCGCGATGATCTTGCTCTTTCGTGCCATGACTATCTCCGTTTCTTATGCTGCTCTGTAACGAGCCTTGCCTTAGGAGTCTCTGGGTTCTTGGGTCGATACTGCTGTCGCAGGACGTTGATCAGTTTCGTCGCCGCCTTAAGCTCGGCTTTGGTCATGTCCGGCTTCTCGGACTTCGTGTAGATCGCAATCATGAAGAGGGGCATGTGATCACCGCCGTAGTAGTAGATCACCCGTGCGCCGCTACGCTTGCCTTTGTTCAGTGCGCTCCATCTTGCCTTCCGAAGTCCACCGGATCCGCTGATTATGTTTCCAAGCTCACGAAGCGTTCCTAAGTGCTGGTGCAGGGCACCAAGCTCGTCCTCCGTGAAGATTTTTCTCGCATCCTTCGCAAATCCGTGAGTTTCGACGACCTCCAGAGGACGCAGCTCTGCCGACTCGACGACCAAGGCGCCTATACGTTCTTTCGGCGCCATCGCCGCCCCGCCAATTCTGTCGTGCGCAATACTTATGCTGCGTCGCGGCATATGTCAATGACGTACGGCGTCATTGACGTAGTATCTCATTGACGTACTGCAATTTGGTGAAGATCGATTACCCATTCCGGTACCCGTATATGCCCCGCGTGCAACACCCTTGATTTTGCGTGCGCCGAACAACAGGGAACACTTCGGCTCGGGCGGCGTTGCGGATGGCCATGTCCACGACAGCACTCGAGACCCGAACGCCGCCCGCGGTCGTCGTGACGGACGTCCCGCCGCGGCTCGACCGCCTGCCGTGGGGACGGTTTCATACGCTTGTCGTGGTGGCGCTGGGCATCACCTGGGTCCTCGACGGTCTCGAGGTGACGTTGGCAGGGGCCGTCTCCGGTGCGCTGAAGGAAAGCCCGACGCTGCACTTTTCCAACGCGGACGTGGGGCTCGCCAGCAGTGCCTACCTCGCAGGCGCGGTGCTGGGGGCGATCTTCTTCGGCTGGCTGACCGACCGGCTCGGGCGCAAGAAGCTGTTCTTCATCACGCTCGCCGTCTACCTGGTGGCCACGGCGGCGACCGCGTTCTCGTGGAACTTGTGGAGCTTCATTCTCTTCCGATTCCTGACGGGCGCCGGCATCGGTGGGGAATACACCGCCATCAACTCCACGATCCAGGAGCTGATCCCGAGCCGGGTGCGCGGCTGGACCGATCTCGTCATCAACGGCACCTTCTGGATCGGCGCTGCGCTGGGTGCGGCGGGCTCCATTGTCCTGCTCGATCCGGCCGTGCTCGGCGGCGATATCGGCTGGCGCGTGGCCTTTTTCACCGGCGCCGCCTTGAGCCTCGTCATCTTCTTCATGCGCCTGTGGATCCCGGAAAGCCCGCGCTGGCTGATCACGCACGGCCGTGCCGACGAGGCCGAGGCCATCGTGCAGCGTCTGGAGGCGAGCTTCCGCCGGCAGGGCCACGTACTGACAGCGCCGCCCTTTGCCAGCATCCGCTTGCGCTCGCGCAGTCACACACCCCTGATCGAGGTGGCGCGCACCTTGCTGCTGCAGCGGCAGCGCACGCTGGTGGCCCTCAGTCTCATGACGGCGCAGGCCTTCTTCTACAACGCCATCTTCTTCACCTACGCGCTGGTGCTGACGGACTTCTACGGGGTGCGGGCCGATCACGTGGGCTGGTACATTCTCCCGTTCGCCGCCGGCAACGTGGCTGGACCGGTGATCCTCGGGCGCTTGTTCGACACGGTCGGGCGCAGGCGGATGCTGGGGTTCACGTACGCCATGTCCGGGCTGCTGCTGACGGGCAGCGGCTATCTCTTCGCGCAAGGCTGGCTCACGGCCGAGACGCAGACGATGGCGTGGATGGTGATCTTCTTCTTCGCCTCGGCCGCGGCCAGCGCGGCCTATCTGACGGCGGGCGAGACGTTCCCCGTCGAGATCCGCGCGCTCGCGATCGCCTTCTTCTACGCTGTCGGCACCGGCGTCGGCGGCGTCATCGGGCCGTGGCTGTTCGGCATCCTGATCGATACGGGCTCGCGGGCCAGCGTATTCGCCGGCTACCTGCTGGGGTCGGTCCTGATGATCGCTG
>VBAB01000862.1 GCA_005888525.1 Alphaproteobacteria bacterium | reverse complement strand
CGCGGCCAAGGTGCAGATTGGCCGGTCGGCCAAATACATAGGCCAGGACGCAATCCAGCTGCACGGCGGCATCGGCATGACCATAGAGTACAAGGCCGGCCACTACTTCAAGCGGCTGACCATGATCGACATGGCCTTCGGCGATGCCGACCACCACCTGCGCGAACTGGCCAAGGCCGGCGGCTTGGGCTGAGGAGCCGAGACGGGCACACCGGCCACCGTGGCTCCTACAAGACGAAGGGCCACCGGCGCCAATTGCCTGGTTTTTGGCCGCGGCGGGCCGGCCTATGCGGGGCGTCCGCAAGTCACTACATTACGTGAACATGATCCTTGGGGAGCAGGGCCACTGCAATGTCTGAGCCTATAATGGGCACTTTCCGCGTCGGTCTCGTGCAGATGTGCACGGGTCGCGACGTTGAGAAAAATCTGTCCGACGCCGGTGCCCTCGTCCGCGAGGCGGTCCGGCAGGGCGCCCAGTACGTGCAGACGCCCGAGATCACTACCCTGATGGAAACCGACCGCGCGCGTTTGTTCGGTGCGGTGCGGCCGGAGGAAGGCAATGCGGCCGTCGCGCATTTCAGCGCCTTGGCGCGCGATCTCGGCATCTGGCTGCACTTGGGATCGATGGGCGTGCTGGTGGGCAACGGCAGGATCGCCAACCGCTCGCTCCTGTTCTCGCCCGCCGGGCTGATCGAGGCGAGGTTCGACAAGATTCACATGTTCGACGTCCAGCTGCCGGGCGGCGAGGTCTATCGCGAGTCGAAGAACTACCAGCCCGGCGATGCCGCCGTGCTTGCCGAGCTGCCCTGGGGCACGCTGGGGCTGACCGTGTGCTACGATTTGCGCTTTCCCCATCTCTATAGGGCGCTCGCCAAGGCGGGGGCGGACTTCCTGGCGATCCCATCCTCGTTTACCCGGCCGACGGGCGCCGCCCACTGGCACGTGCTGATGCGCGCCCGCGCCATCGAGAACGGTTGCTTCGTATTCGCGGCGGCGCAGGCGGGCAAGCACGAGGTCGGCCGCGAAACCTATGGCCACAGCCTGATCGTTTCGCCATGGGGGGAGATCCTGGCCGAGGCGGACGGGGACGACCCTGGCGTCATCGTCACCGATATCGAGGTAAGCCAGGTGCAGGAAGCGCGCGGGCGCGTGCCGTCCCTGCAGCACGACCGGCCATTTCAGATCATCCATGCCTCGGCGATGCGGGCGAAGGAAGCCTCATGATCCTTTACCGGCTCAGGTGCAAGCGAGGCCACGAGTTCGAGGCGTGGTTTGCGGGCAGCGCCGCATTCGACAAGCAGGAGAAGCGCGGCCAGCTCTCCTGCCCGAACTGCGGCACCAGCAGCGTGTCGAAAGCGCTGATGGCGCCGAGTGTCGCCAAGCGCAGCAAGCGCAAGGCAGCCGCGAAGAAAGAAGACGACAGGCCGGTGGTGGCGGAGGCTCCCAAGCCGGAGACCCAGCGGGTCGCCGCTCACCACGAGCTGGCCTCGGCCATGCGCAAGCTGCGGGCCGAGATCGAGTCGAAATCGGAGTATGTCGGCCCGCGCTTCTCCGAGGAGGCGCGCAAGATCCACTACGAGGAGGCGCCGGCACGCGGCATCCACGGCGAGGCCACGGCCGACGAGGCCAAAGCGCTGAAGGAGGAGGGCATCGAGTTCTACCCGCTGCCGATCCTGCCGGAGGACCAGAATTGACGCGACGGCGCTGTGGGGTCAGGCCCTCCGGCTCCGCTCTTCGACGCGGATAGGTCGCGCGCCGAAGGTCTCACCCCGTAACTCCCCGCTTTTTCTTTCCCGCGACGCAACCCAACCCGAGCCTTGGCCGTTTCGTTGATTAGGCTGATGGCGAGGCGCTCGGCGCAGGGTCGCAGCGAGGGTCTCGCTGCGTGCGCGCAGAAGAGCGGAGGGGCGGACATGGGCACCGAAGCTGAAGTCACGCGCAACGTCCTCATGTACTTCGTGCTGCCGCTCTGGCTCATCGCCGGCTTCGCCGACTACCTGTGCCATCGCGCATCCAATATTGCGACGACGGCCGGCCCGAAAGAATCGCTGATCCACCTGCTGATGCTCGGCGAGATGGGGCTCGCGGTAACGGCGGCCATGGCGCTCGAGATCAACGCTCTCGTCATCCTCTTCATGGGCCTCTGCTGGGCCGTCCACGAGGTAACGGCAATCTCGGACGTGTTCTACGCTCACGACAAGCGCGAGATAACGCCCATCGAGCAGTGGGTGCACAGCTACCTGGGCGTGCTCCCGCTGATGAGCCTCGTCCTGGTCGTCGTCCTCAACTGGTCCCAGTTCCTGGCGATCTTTGGATTGGGTGCTGCACCGCCGCGCTTCGACATCGTGTGGAAGGAGCCGCCGCTGCCCTGGGGTTACGTGCTGTCGATCATCATCGCCGTGCTGCTGCTGGAGGTGCTGCCCTATCTCGAGGAGCTCGTCCGCGGCCTCGTCGCCAACCGCGGCAGGCTCGCC
>VBAB01000861.1 GCA_005888525.1 Alphaproteobacteria bacterium | reverse complement strand
GCTCGCCGCCGCCCAGGTCTCGCGCGCAGCCTTGGCGAGCGCGCCCGGCACGGTGGAAAGCGCGCTGCACATATGCCCGGGATGCGCCGGGCCCTGCACCAGCTGCAGGCCTGGAATGCGCGAAAGCAACCCCGCGACGCGGTCGTTGACGGCGACGTGCGTGGCAAAGCCCAGGTGCCGATGCAGCAACACCCGACGGTTCACCGCCACCTGCAGCAGCGGAGCGAGGCGTTCGGCGCGTTCGGCCAGAAGCTCGGTGATGTGCGCGACCTCGAACGCCGCCGCGTTGCCGGGTGACATGATGTCGGACATGTGCATGTGGCAGGACGGGCACCAGGTCACCACTTTGCCGCGTCCCTCTTTCTCGGCGGCCTCGTTGAAGCGGCCGACCGTGCGTGCCGCCATGTTGCTCGCCCCGCGCGGTTGGTGGTCGTGGGCGGTGCCGCAGCAGTAGGCGGGCCCGCCGGCCGCGCTGACGTCGTAGCCCACGCGCTCGAGCAGCATGATCGACAGGCGGATCATCTCGGCGTGGCGCAGCATATTGCAGCCGAACCAGAACGTGATGCGGTCGGCACCTACATCCATTTCGCCAGCTCCTCGTCGCTGAGCTGCAGCCGCGCGAAGATCTTGACGCGCGGAAACAGGGTGGGATCCTGCTTGGCAGGGATCTGATGCGTCTCGTTGAGGGCGCGCTGCTTGGCGATCCGCACCAGCAGCATGGCGTTGAGCCCCGCATCCTTCTGAGGGCATGCCGCGACGCACAAGCCGCTGCGCGTGCAAGCCTTGACCCACGCGATGGTGTCGGCAGGCGCCATCTTGCCGGTGGCGAGCCGGCGCAAGCCGTCCGTCACCGCCTTGCCGTCGGCCGCGCGCAGGCCGATGTGGTCGACCATGGGGCAGGCCTCGAAACAGGCGCCGCAAGCCGTGCATAGGGAAGCCAGCTCGGGCCCCGCCTGGGCCAGGAAGGCTTCCGTCGTCTCCGCGCGTGCTGGTTGCAGCTTGGTCATGCGTAAAGGGTGTGCCGCTTCGATCGTTTGGTCAAGGCATGTCGGGTAGCGACCACCACCCGAAGTGCCGTATGCTTGCGCGGACCATCGCTGCGGGCCGGGCCCGCCGCAACGGCAAGGGCACGGGAAAACGCGCATGACGGACGACAAACGCGCCGAAGACGGCGGACGCCTCTTCTTCAAGTCTGAAATCTTCAAGGACGGTCCCGGCGCGGGCAACCTGAGCGACACCATAGGCGCCGAGCAGGGAATCGAGTTCTTCGGCGGTGAGACGAGGCGCCAGAAGCGCCCGCGGCCCGCGAGAACCTACCTCGAGCCGGCCCGCGAAATTCCCGTCTTTGCCGAGACCGACGTGCTGGTTGTCGGCGGCGGTCCGGCCGGAACGGCTGCGGCCATCGCTGCCGGCCGCCTCGGCGCCGACGTGCTGCTGGTGGAGCGCTACAACCACCTGGGCGGTCTTTCCACCGGCGGCCTGGTCATCTGGATCGACCGGATGAGCGACTGGTC
>VBAB01000860.1 GCA_005888525.1 Alphaproteobacteria bacterium | reverse complement strand
CTTGCCGCACCCGGTCGAGCGCCAGCCAGGGCGCACGCCGTCTGCTCCGAGCCGGACGCCATGCCGGGTCCCGTATCGGCGACGGAGATGCGCAGCGCACCGCCAGCCTCGTAGCCGACCGCAATCGTCACGCGGTCGCCGCGCCGCGCAAACTTGATGGCGTTGGCCAGCAGGTTGAGCAGCATCTGCTTGAGGCTCTGCTCATCGGCAACGATGCGCGGCAGGTGCGGTGCAAACTGCGTGCCGAGCACGAGGCCGGCACGCTGGGCGAGCGGACGGACAACCGTCAGGCAGCTCTCCACCACGCGGACGGGCTCGAGCTCGGCGAAGGCCAGCGGCGGCACGACCGAGCGGCTCGCATCACCGCGCAGCATGCTGTCGACCACGCCCAGCGCATGGCGCGCGCTCTCGTAGATGTCGCGCGCGTAGCCTTTGTAACGCGCGTTGGCGATCGGCCCGAAGTGCTCGTCCTTCAGAATCTCCGCATAGGCGATGACGGCGCTGAGCGGCGTCCGCAGCTCGTGCGCCAGCCAGGCATCGAGCGCCACCTCCGGCTGCCAGCCGTTGCGCTTGCCGGCATGACCGTTGACGAGCCCGCGAGTTGCATAGCCGATGGCGTCGCGTTCCATCGCAGCGGCCGCCGGCCCGGCGCCGAGCACCTTGACCGTGACGGTGGCGCCCTTCGCGCTGCTGGTCTCGACACGGCAGATGAGACGAACGACCCCGCGTGCCGTCCAGAACGTCAGCGCCTCGGGGCCTGAAGAGATGCCCCCACGCCCGCCGGCAATTTCCCGCAAGCGCTGCAGGGCCGGCATGGCACCGTCGATGGCGACGGGCGGCCTGGCAGTCGCCGGCTCGAGCCCCCAAGCCCTCCACCCACCGGCATTGGCGTCGAGCAAGGCCCCAGCGCCGGCATCGACGACAAAGGCAGGCTCCGCATATTGGACCCACTCCTGATCCAACAGGCCGGAGTTCGGGCTATGCGAGGCCGGGCACATGGGCCGAGGATGTGAGAGAATCAACGATCGCCGTTCTGCTTAACGTGAAGCCCACGTCCCCGTCCATTGGACAGCAAGCGTGCGCACGCACTCTCCTGTTCGCAACTCGCCGATTGGCGCCTAGACGGCCGCAAAAACGGCCATCCCGAGCCCAAGCTTGGCATCCCCATCTACGACTTGGTTGCCGTGATGCTGTGGAAATGCCTAGAGATGAGCGGCGTCACGCCCAGCAGTGTGCGCGGCTGGGACACCTTTTCGCAGTTTTGGGGTCAGACCCTATGTAGGCGACGCATCATCGGCCCCCCGCAGAGCTGGAGGGTCGGACCCCATAGTGAGGGACTGGCATGCTCGACCTGCTGAGCGGCATCCGCGTGGTGAGCTTCAATCACTTCCTGCTCGGCCCCATGGGCATCCAGGCGCTGGGCGACCTGGGCGCGGACGTGATCGCGGTCGAGGGCTCGGACGGCGCCTGGCAGCGCCACTGGG
>VBAB01000859.1:549-2645 GCA_005888525.1 Alphaproteobacteria bacterium | reverse complement strand
GGCTGTGTGAAAACGCCCTGCTTCATGAGATTCTCGCGGCACTGATTCTTGGCTGCTGCGGAGGATTGGATGAAGCGCTTCGTTGAGGGCACGGACCGCGGGCAGAGCACTCTGTTTCCGGAGTGCTTGGAAGATTGGATCGACGAGAACAATCCCGTTCAGGCGATCGACGTCTTTGTTGATGAACTCGATCTGGCGGAACTGGGATTTGATGGGATCGCCCCCGAGTTCACTGGCCGGCCTGCGTATCATCCATCGGTTCTGCTCAAGCTCTATATCTACGGCTACCTCAATCGGGTGCAGTCGAGCCGACGGCTTGAGCGCGAGGCTGGACGCAATGTTGAGGTGATGTGGCTTTTGGGCCGCCTTGCTCCCGACCACAAGACGATCGCCGACTTCCGCAAGGACAATGGCGGCGCGATCCGTCAGGTCTGCGCCCGGTTTATTGCACTCTGCCGCACCATGGGGCTGTTGACGGAACCCAGCGTGGCCATCGACGGCAGCAAGTTCAAAGCAGTGAACAACCGGGACAAGAACTTCACTCGCGCCAAGATGGATCGACGTATGGCGCAGATCGAGGAGAGCGTCGCGCGCTATTTACAGCAGCTGGACACGGCGGATCGGCAGGAGCCGTCCGAGATACTTAAAGCCAAGACGAACCGTCTGAAAGAGAAGATCGCGAAGCTGAAGGAGCAAATGCAGAATCTGAAGAAGCTCCGGGTGCAGATGCTGGCGGCTCCTGACCAGCAGATATCGCTGACCGATCCTGATGCCCGCTCGATGGCAACAAGCGGCCGAGGGTCTGGTGTTGTCGGCTACAACGTTCAGGTTGCCGTAGAGACCAAGCATCATCTGATCATTACGCATGAGGTGACCAACGTCGGAACCGACCGATCGCAACTCTCACATGTGGCCAAAGAGGCGAAGGCGACCCTTCAAGCGGAAACTCTCGATGCCGTCGCCGATCGTGGCTACTTCAGTGGTGAAGAAATACTGGCTTGCGAGAATGCAGGCATCACCGTCACGCTGCCCAAGCCGATGACCTCGAACTCAAAGGCGGAAGGCCGCTTTGGCAAGCAGGACTTCCGCTATGTAGGCGACGAGGACGTCTACATCTGTCCTGCCGGGGAGCGGCTGCTTTACCGTTATACAACTGAGGAAAACGGGTTGATCTTACGCCGGTACTGGACCAATGCCTGCCAGAGCTGTGCCATCAAGCACCGCTGCACCACCGGCAAGGAGCGACGGATCACACGATGGGAGCATGAGCACGTGCTTGACGCCGTGCAGCGCAGGCTCGACGAGCATCCCGAAAAGATGCGCCAGCGACGCGAGACCGTCGAGCACCCGTTCGGCACGATCAAGGCCCGGATGGGCGCCACTCACTTCCTGATGAAGACGCTGCCGCGGGTCGCCTCAGAGATGGCACTCCACGTTCTCGCCTACAACCTCACCCGCGTCATGAACATCATGGGCATCCAGCCGCTTATGGCCGCTATCAGAACCAACTGACCCAAAAGCGCAGGCCTCCATTCGTGAAGGCCACATTCGTCCCGCTCCCAAAGCGTTTTTACACAACCAAGACCCCGAGCTGACATGGGTTGCGGACTATTCCACCTTGATACCCGCCTCCTTAAGGATCGGCCACCATTTCTCGATCTCGGCCTTTTGAAAAGCGCGGAGCGCCTCCGGCGTCTGCTGATCGCGCGAAACGACTTCCAAGCCAAGATCGCCCAGCCGCGCACGCACTGCCCTGTCCGCCAAAGCATCCACGACCGCGGCATTGAGCCTGGCGATCACGTCCCGCGGCGTGCCTTTGGGCGCCCAAAGCGCATACCAGGCCGACGAGTAGAGCCCGGGCAACCCCGCTTCGTCCACGGTCGAGATTTCCGGCGCCACGGCCAAGCGGTTCCTGGCCATCAAGGCATAGACCTTCACGCTGCCGGCCCGCACCGGCGCCAAGGCAATGGATGGAGCGCTGAACACCAGATCGATGTGACCGGCGATTGCATCCTGTAAAGCTTGGCTGGCGCTGCGATAGGTGACGTTCTGGAAGCGGGTGCCGGTTTGCTTCTGGAAGAGGATGCCGATCACAT
>VBAB01000859.1:0-474 GCA_005888525.1 Alphaproteobacteria bacterium | reverse complement strand
CGAGGATCAGCGTTCCCGTAGTGTTTGCGGCTAGCGCAATGGGGTCGAAATCATTGATCACGTCGTAGGGGAGCGCATAGATCGCTGCGTTCACCACGTGCGTGGACGACGAGACGCTGAAAGCAAGCGTGTAGCCGTCGGGCGTCGCGCGAGCGACCCGGCCGATGCCGAGCGTGCCGTTAGCGCCGGCCACATTTTCGATGATGACTGCCTGGCCGAGCGAGTTCCGCATGTGTTCGGTGACGATGCGCGCGACCACGTCCTGTGGGCCGCCCGCACCAGTTGGCACGATGACGGTGATCGGCCGCGACGGGTAGGTTTGCGCGCTTGCGAATCCTGACGCCGTCGTGAAAGCGGCACCTGTTACAAATCCAAGAAATTGACGGCGCGGAAATTTCAACATGGTTTCCTTCGAATCCTTTGATGCGCTGCTAGAATTTCGGGAACAGCTGCTTATCTGCAAGCCAGCGCGAC
>VBAB01000848.1 GCA_005888525.1 Alphaproteobacteria bacterium | reverse complement strand
CATGTGACGACCAGCGCGACGAATGCCAAGACGCTGTGCAAGCGGTGCATTCTTATCCCTCCCAAGTATTTCTGAGGACGCATCAACAAATTCTACCGTAACGGCCCGGTGACGACAACGAAGACGATGGCCCGAACTGCAGGGTTACGCGCTGCTGTGTGTGCACGTCGTGAGCTTAGCAACGGTCATTGCGTTTCTCGATCAGCGGCCGCTGCGAGCCCAACATTCTCGAGATAGCCGTCGAGGACGGATCGCTCATCGGATGCAACAATGGCACCAACGTAGCCGTCCGGCCGGATCAGCACCCAATTGCCAGGTTCGAGACCGTAGCCTTCACGGAAATGCCCCCCGTCGTCGACGATGTCACCGCATGCGCCGACGGTGTGGATGCGCAGGCCGGCACGCGGCCGAACGGCCTTCGCGCGATCCACCTCATATCCCAGCAAGGTCCAGTGTGGACCCTGGAAGAGTTTGAAGAGACGCGTTGGCACTCCCGCCGCACCGCTAATAGGCGCATCCGGCGCGCGGTCTCCAGCTCGCAACCCTGAGGTTCGGAGCGGCCTTTCCAGAGAAAGCGCTGACACCGAGTAGCCGATGTCCAGCTGCTGCGTGTCGCGGCCACGCCGCATGCCGCCGCGCTTCTTCAGCTCATCGAGGAGTTTCGTCGATAGATCCAGCATGCCTGAGGCGATCGGGCGGCGCTCCTCCTCGTAGGTCGCCAGCAGCGGCTCCGGCGCGCCGCCGAGAACCGCAGCGATCTTCCAGCCGAGATTGTAGGAATCCTGCACACTGGTGTTGAGCCCCTGCCCTCCGGTCGGTGGATGAACGTGAGCAGCATCACCGGCCAAAAACACGCGCCCTACTCGAAAGCGATCCGCTAGACGTGCGTTCATATTGTAGGCGGAAAACCACAGCACCGAACGGATCAGGATATCATTTCGGCCGGTGCGCCGCATAATCATGGCGGTCAGCCCCTCGGCGGAGAGATCGATATCGCCTTCCAA
>VBAB01000847.1 GCA_005888525.1 Alphaproteobacteria bacterium | reverse complement strand
CCATCCGGCCGCATTTTCAAGACCTCTTTTGCGGGAAAAGCGGCGGGCACCACCGTCACGCGGCTGCCGCGCTCGGCGAGCAGGCGCAGGATATTGCGCTTGATGCCGTAGTCGTAGGCGACGACGTGCGTTTTGTGGTCATGGAGCTTGCGGTAGCCCTTGCCCTGCTCCCACTGGCCCTCGGTCCACTCGTAGGGCTCGCGGACGCTCACCACTTTCGCGAGGTCCATGCCGGCGAGGCCGGGGAAGGCGCGGGCTTTTTCCAGCGCCAGCTTTTCATCGACGGTGCCGGCGATCAGGCAGCCGCTCTGCGCGCCCTTCTCGCGCAGGATCCGCGTGAGCTTCCGCGTGTCGATGTCGGCGATTCCGGGGATCTTGTGGCTCCGCAGGTAGGAGGTAAGGTCCGACTGCGAGCGGTAGTTCGACAGCCGCCGCGGCACGTCGCGCACGATGAGGCCCTCGGCGTAGACGCGGGGCGATTCCGGATCCTCGTCGTTGACGCCGGTGTTGCCGATGTGCGGATAGGTTAGCGTGACGATCTGCCGGCAGTAGGAGGGATCGGTGAGGATCTCCTGGTAGCCCGTCATCGCCGTGTTGAAGACCACTTCGCCGACGGCGGTTGCCTCCGCGCCGATCGAACGGCCGCGAAACACCGTCCCGTCGGCGAGGACGAGAAGCGCTGCGTCTAGGTTGGTCATTTATCTGCGGATGCGAAAAGCGGGAAAGGCTCTTGCGCCCTTCCCGCTCCCTTGAGGCTGGAATTATACCGGCCGCAGCGTTTCTTATCTAACGCCGAGCGGGTCCTTCGGCTTCAGCTTTTCCATCGCCTCTTTCAGGCAGGCGACCTTGTCCTTCAGCTTCGGATCCTTGTTCGCCACGGTCGTGCACTCCGCCCACTGGTCCGGGCGTGAAAGCACCATCACGCGGCCGGGCGCCATGAGGTTCGGCCGTGCCACGCGGTCGTATTCCGCGCGGCCGCGGATGCCGGCTTCGTCGACAAAGCCGATGATCAGGTACTGGTAGGCCCAGAAGGAGGTCGGCGTCGCCTTGAAGTCCTTGTGCATGGCGTCTTCGATCTGCTGGATCGCCTTCGCCGTGCCGTCGATGTTGTCGCCCATGCAGCCGGCGAACCAGCCGTAGGTCTTTGTCGCGGGATAGGTGACGCGAGCCTCGACCACGTAGCCGGGCCCGCCGCAGGTGGTGATCACGCTCGGCTGCTCGAGCAACTTGGCATGGAAGGGCGACACCTTTTCGTAGGCCTGCGCCAGCGCCACCGCGTTCTGCTTGATGGTGGCTTCGCCCTTGCCCGCGACGAAGGTCGCGACGCCGAGGTTGCGTCCCTCTTCCGTGGTGAGCGTGAACGTCACCACGGCTCTCAGCGGCTCGCCCTGGCCGCCGTCGCCGAAGCCGCGTCCGGGCACAAAGGGGGCAGATGCGGCCGCGCTTTTCTGCGCTGCCAGCCGTTCGGCGGCGAGCTTGTCCATCGTAGCTTTCGCGTCCGCCGCCGCCTTGGCATCCGCCGTTGCTTTAGCCTCGGCCGCTGCCTTCGTATCCGCGGCCGCCTTCGTTTCGG
>VBAB01000846.1 GCA_005888525.1 Alphaproteobacteria bacterium | reverse complement strand
GTCGAGACAGGCGGCCTGGGTGACGATGACGTCGGCGCCGCCCGACCAGAGCGAGCCGTCGCTCATGCGGGCGACAGCCGTTATGCGCTGCGTGCCGGCGAGCCTGATGCTCGTCTGCACTCGCGCCGCCCCGGAGCGCGGCCCGAGATGGAAGCGCACCACGTTGGGAACCGGGTTCCTCTCGGAGAAGATAAAGATGGTCTTGACGTGATCGGCGGCGCTCATCGGGCTTTCGACGGCGATCTTCAGCGGCACCGAGTTGCCGTTCTCCGCCAGCTGCGGCAACTCGATCTTGATCCGGCCCGGGTTGACGGAGGCATCCTTGCCCAGCGCCTCGGCGATGGCCTCCGTCATGTCCTCGGGCGCCGCATCGGCCGCGCTGCCCAGCGGCAGCACCAGGATGCCGACCGCGCCAGCGAGCAGCGACCGGCGCGAAAGATCACCGTCATTCGACTGCAGGCGGGGGCGCATGGTCACCTCTTGCCGTCGGGGCGCAGGGTCATGAGATAGGCAAGCACGTCCTCGATCTCCTCCGCCGTCAGCACGGTCTTGCCGGCATAAACCGTCGCCACGCGCTTCAGGCCGTCCGCGCGATAGTAGGACGGCATGAGGCTCGACGGGTTGAGCCGGCGCCCGTCGACCAGTCTCAACCGTATTTGGCCCTCGGTGAGGCGGCCCGCAATACCCGCGAGGCTGGGGCCCGCGTTGCCATGCAACCTCTCATCCGGTGCCGGCAGTGCGTGGCAGACGATGCAGTTGCCGCGCTCGCGGCTGAAGCTGATCTCGCGGCCGCGGGCGGCATCGCCCGGCCTGCCGGTCAGCGACTGCGGAACGGCATCACCCACGACCGCCACGGCGCCCGGCTCCTCCGCGCCACCGGCGGGCCCTCCGGCAAGAGGGCCCGCGAGCAGCAGCGCGACAACTGCGAGAGCGGCTGCACCCAGCCTCACCTCATGCCTGCTGCAACTTCACGTTCTTGAGCGGGTGCGTGGTGACCGACTTGCCGGTCGCCGCATAGATGGCGTTCAGCACAGCCGGGGCCGCCACGCAGATGGTGGGCTCGCCCACTCCGCCCCAGAACCCGCCGGAGGGCGCCAGTACCGTTTCAATCTTGGGGAAGTCCTCCATCAGCATGGCAGGGTAGGTGTCGAAGTTCTCCTCGACGATCCGGCCATTCTTGACCGTGCACTCCTGCAGCAGCAGGGCGCTGAGGCCATAGGCGACCGACCCCTCGACCTGGGCGGTCACCTGGTCCGGGTTGACGACGTAACCGCTGTCCGTACCCATCACCAGGCGATGGACCTTGAGCTTGCCGCGGTCACTCACCGACACCTCGGCTGCGGCGGCGACGTAGCTGCCGTAGCCCATGTGCTGGGCGATGCC